>JAFUHS010000032.1 GCA_017468745.1 Treponema sp.
CTTCGTCAAGATGTTCTTTAATGAATCGATAATCAAGCATTTCTGTTTCCTTTCTTTTGTGCGCGTGTGTTCGCGTCTGATTTTCCTTTATATTCTATTATTTTTCTCTTTTTATCTCAACTGATAAACCGCATCCACGGAAATCGTAATTGTTGATGAGCCGCCAGAAACCGGAGTTGAGACCGCTTCTTCTGCAATCATGTCGGCTGTTCCCATAGCCGCGTTTTTCATCAGCATTGCCCGCGGAAAAGCCTGACTTGAATGTTCAGAAATTGAAAGCACTTTGCCTAATTTTGCTCCGCTTGCACCAGCCAGAAGATTAGCCGCTTCCTGTGCCTGCTGAATCGCAAGGCTGCGAGCCTGTTTTTTTGCGATTTCAGTGTCCGTGACTCCATAGGTGAGGGAAGAAAGCTGATTTGCGCCGCTTTTGAGGGCTAAATCAATGACATCGCTTGCCATGGAGATTTTTTTGACTAGAATCTTAATCTGATTCGTTACCCGGTAATCGTCCGGAATCTGGCGACCGCTTTTGTTGTCGTAGTGGCTTTCCTGATAGACTGAATAATTCTGTGTTGATATACAGTCCTTGTTGATTCCCGCATTGACGATTGCTTCCTGCACGGCTGTCATTTTCCTGGCGTTTTCCTGGGAAGTTTCGGCGACATCCTTTCCCCGCGTTACCACCGAAAGAATGATGGTCGCATTGTCGGCCTCCAGGGTTACGCTTCCTGTTCCAGAAACGCTTACGGTACGCTTAGAATAGTTGTCCTGCTGAATGGAGCAGGATAGAAGAAGAGTGCTAAAAGCGAGAAAAAGTGTTACAAATTTAAGTTTTTTTTCCATCATGAAAACCCCTTAATCAGTTAGGAACAAAGAGAAAAGCTTTGAATCAAAACTTCCGATTCCTCATTCCTGATTTATAATTTTTATCGAATGTCTATATAAAACCTTTTTAAATATATTGAGCGGTTTTTGGCTTCCTTCCAGAGGGGACTCTTAGGATAATTCCTGAGCAGACTGTCATAGGAATCTACGCTTGAACGGATATTTTTTACCGCGCTGTCGCTTTCCCAAATCTGACCGAGCAGATAAAGAGCCTCGTCAAGCCGCTCACTGGCATTGTTATAATAGACTTGCGCTTCGTTCAAAGCCTTGTCATATAATTTATCTTCAAAGTCTTTTTTTGCTTTATCAAGTAAATTTTCTTCGAATTCAATGCTTTCTTCTTCCTGAATGACAGTCGGCTCAGCCTGAATACCATCATATCCAGATTCACTTTCAGATGAAATCGGGGTGAAATCCATCTCTTGCCCTTTCTGATTCTCATTCTTTTCGCCTGCAGGCTGTTCGTCTTTAGTCTGAATGACAGTTTTTATGTCGTTTTCAGCTTTTTGAGAATCATTTTGGGCTGTTACAGCTGCTTTTGCTGGATTTTCATCAAGAGAAAACTCTGCACTCGTTTCTGTTTTTTCAGTGTTGTCGGCAAGTGTCTGGATTGGAGTGTCTTGACCTGAAACACTTTGTGATGCAGGCGGAGAATTTTCTGAACTCTGACTCTGCAAAAGATTATTGTTTGCCCTTTCGATTCGCCTTTGGGGTTTTGCAGGAACAATGTCTGCATAAGCGGGAGCTTTTACCCTGCCTGTATTTTTTTTGCTGAGAACTTCGACTTCAAGATAGTCATCAATATACTCGCCGGTCAGGGCATCATTCTTGTAGAAATGAAGAATTGTATTCCCGCTTTTTTTTGCCCGCAAGGCGAAAGTTGTGTTTTTAGTTCCCAGCTTTCGTCCGAAATAATTGAAGAGAGGAGTCTTCTCGGTCTCACCTATGTAAACCCAGCCAGAGCCGGGATACACTATGTCAAGATATTGATTGAGGCAGACTTGAACGGAGCGGGATGGAATAATTGGAGGAATTTCTTCTTCTTGCTCTTTGTCTTGTTCAGATTCTTCGTTTTGAATCGGTGAAGGTTGGACGGAGTCAGGAATTTCAATTTGATTCGTACTTGAATCTTGAATTTCTGGAGATTTATTAATTTCTTGAGATTCGCTGATTTCTGGAAATTTGGCAACTTCTGGAGATACTTTAATTGCCGCATCTTCTTCATGTTCTTTTGTTTCTGTCAGAGAATCGGAAGGCGTAGCCGTGCTTTCTGATGAGGGAATTTTTTCGGCTTCTTCTACGAATTCATCAGGCTCAGAATCACTTACAGTCTGCTCTTCCGGCAAATCATGAACGAGAATGTCAGGGTCTTCAAAAATCTGATATTCGGAGACTTTATTTTTTTCGTCTGTTGTCGGGGCCTTATCCCTGTCTTTATCAAAGTTTGAATCTTCTTCACTAACCAGTTCATTTTGATTTGAAGTTTCATCTTCTGCAGGAGAACTTGGATTTTCATCTTCGACTGAAGAAAATCCGGCATTAGACTGAGCGTTAGCCGCTTCATTCAGCGTCTGGGCTATATTGTCTGCCATGTTTTCTTCGGCTTTAGAAATACTTTCTTCTGCCTCTGCCTGGTTTTGTGCGACAGATTCAGTTGTAGCGCAAGAGACGAAAATTAAAATAATTGAAACAAAAAGAGCCGAATAAGAGAGTTTTTTCATTACGGAGCCGCTCCCGTTAAATCTTGGATGATTGAGTCATTTGCCTTTTCAAGTTCTGCCATCGTATCATCCTCAGGATAGGTAAACCAAGTGTTTATGTCATTTTGCGTCCATTGATTCTCGGTGACACGGTTAGGATAATAGTCTTTTTCGATGTCAGGACTGTCAGGAATAAGAGTGCTTTCGTTTGCCGTAAATGGCTCAGGTACTTTTTCAGGAGCCTCTTTCTTTGCTGGACTTGTTTGAATCATAAGAATAACGAGTCCTGCTATAAAAAGAAAGATAACAATGCTGATTATCGTGAGAAGAACAGGCTTTTCGTGAGCAAAATCTGAAATTTCGTATTTTATATCATCGAAATTCATTCACTTACTCCTTTTTTTCTGAATCCTTGGAATCTTGCTCTGGGGAAGTGTTGTTTTCTTCCTGAGAATCAGATTCACTCTCCTTTTTTGCTTCCTCTGCCGCCTGCTTTGCGGCCTTTGCCTCAGCCCGGGCCCGTTTTGCCGCTTCTTTCTGCTCCTCGTTGTATTTTTCGATTACAGGATCTGTAATCGTTCCGTCGGGATTGTGGATTCGCTTTTCCGGGCGTGGTGGCAGGACAACGCCTTCTTCCTCTGGAACGTCTTCTTCAATGAATTCCTCTGTCTCATCGAATGAGTCATCGCTGGAAATCGATTTGTCAAGGCTTATGGTAACGATTTTACTGACGCCGGATTCCTGCATGGTAACGCCCAGCATAGTGCTGGCTCCCATAACGGTCTTTTTGTTGTGGGTAATTACGATATACTGAGACAGTTTTGCAAATGAGCGCAGCGTGTGGACGAAGCTGGTGACATTTTTGTCGTCCAAGGCCGCGTCAATCTCGTCTAAAAGACAGAAGGGGGACGGCCGGACCTGATATGTGGCGAAGAGAAGGGCAACGGCAGTCATTGTCTTTTCACCGCCGGAGAGAAGGGCGATGTTCTGCAATTTCTTTCCAGGCGGCTCTGCGTAAATGTCGATACCTGAGGCCAATACATTCTGGGGGTCTGTCAGGCGCAACTCGCCCCGGCCGCCGTTGAAGAGGCGGCGGAACATGTTATGGAAATTCTTTTTGATTTTATTGTAGGTCGAAATGAACATTTCCGTGGATTTCGACTTGATTTCTTCGGAGACTCGCAGGAGATTTTCGAGAGATTTATTGGTGTCGTCGAAAGAGGCCTGCAATTTTTCGTAGCGCTCTTTTTGTTCGCCAAATTCTTCCGGCGCCATAAGGTTGACCGAGCCCAGATCGGCAAGAGCCTTTCTTGAATCAGAGAGTTTTTCCCGCAATACGGCAGAAGGCGTGTTGATTTTGTACATGCGCTCCTCAAATTCCATGAGGTCGCGGGAGTGGGTTTCGATAAAGTTCTGCTTGATGTTACGGATGTCGTTTTCGCTTGTGACGAGTTTTAAAGTCAAATCCTCATACTGAGACTGGTATTTCTGCTGTTCCTCGCGTTTTTTGTCCAGGGCGTTCTTTTTGCCGCTTACGCTTGTGTTGCATCTCTTGATTTCCTCGTCGAGATTACCCATGGTTTCGGCACATTCCCGTCCCCGCTTTTCGATTTCGCCCAGGGATTCAGTGATGTCGGAGAGGCGTTCTTCCATGTCTTCCTGATTTTTCTGCTCCAGATACAGGTCCTGCTCATTCTGGCGGAGGGCGTTCTGCTCGCTTACCAGATTTCTTTTGAGCAGGTCAGCTGTCTGCTTGGCGTTGAAAATCTGCTGCTGCATCTGGGCTTCTGAGACCCGAAGCTGGCTTAAAGTGTCCTTGTATTCGCCGATTTTTCCGATTAAAAGCACATTCTCAGCCTTAAAACCGTCAATCCGCTCCCTGATTGTAGCGACTCTCTCTACATTTTCCTGAATATTCTGGTCAATAGTACGCTTTTTGGTGATGATGCCTTCAGGAGAAAGAAATTCATCGATAAAAGAAGGCACGGTCTTTGAGTAAGAGTCTACTGCTCCTTCAATTTCCTTTACAAGATTTGAAACCTCGTCTAAGGCATTGATGGCATCCTTTGCAAATTTTTCGTTCTCTTCGTTTGAGTGACCTTTGAGGGAGGCAAAGTCAGTGAAGATATTTCGGCGGCCTTCCGCATAGACTTTGAGTTTGCCGACGAGAATATCCAAATCTTCCTTAGCCTTTTTGCTTGCCGCGCTGGAAAAGCCTGAGTCTTTAAGTTTTGCGTCCAGTTCCGTAACGATATCTTCGGTGATGGCCTCAAGTTCTTTTTGGAAAGATTCCCGCTCAGTGAGAAGATTTTTGATTTCCTCCTCGCTTTCGCTGACTTTTTCCTCGTTTTCATTTATCTGATTCTGGGAATTCTCGATGTTTTTGACGAAAGACTCGATGTTCTGCTTGACTTCCTCAATCTGCTTGGTTTTTGAGTGCAAATCAGCGTCCTGATTGGAGATTTCCTCGTTGAGTTCGTCAATCCGCTCCTGAATTGAGCGGGCTTTGAGTTCCAGAGTGCCGATTTTTTCGCGGATTGTGCGGGCCTGCTCGTTCAAAAGTTTCTGCTGGTCGAGCTTGTTGGTCTTTTCTGTCTGAATGCGGACGAGTTCCATCTGCAATTCGCCCATTTTGGCCTGCAGTTCCTTGATTTTGTCGCTGTTTTCGGTGAGGGTGTTTAAGATTTCATCGATTTCGGCCTGAACCGCATTCCGTTTTTCGGCGATTTCTTCCTTTGCCTGAGTCTGGCGGGCCTGATTCTGAACAAAATCCTTTAATTTGAGGAGCTGGATGTCAAGCTCAAAGTTGAAGATGCTTTCTTTAAGCTCACGGTATTTGATTGTCTTTTCGCTCTGGACTTTAAGGGTCTCGTAGCTTCGTTTGTTTTCTGCAAGGGCGACTTCGATTTGGGCAAGATTCTGCCTTGTGCGCTCCAGTTCCCGCTCTGCCTCGGCAACCTCAGCCTTGCTTCGGGAGATTCCCGCTGCCTCCTCAAAAAGATAGCGGCGGTCTTCGGGCTTGCTTGAAAGAATCTGGTCGATTTTTCCCTGCTCCATGACAGAGTAGGCGGCTTTTCCGACACCAGTATCCATAAAAAGACGGCGGACTTCGGTGGGACCCACCTGACGGTTATTGATATAGTATTCGCTTTCGCCTGAGCGGTAGAGACGGCGTTTAAGGGCGATTTCCGTGTCATCCAGAGGCAAAAGACCGTTATCGTTTGCCAGTGTAAGGGTGACTTCCGCAATATTTAAAGGCGGACGGGTTTCCGTTCCGTTGAAAATGACGGATTCCATTGTGTCTGCACGGAGATTTTTTGCTTTGTTTTCCGCCAGAACCCACTTTACGGCATCGACGACATTACTCTTTCCGCAGCCGTTTGGCCCTAAAAGAGCCGTAATGCCGTCGGCAAATTCCACATGGGTTTTGTCGGCAAAAGATTTAAATCCAAATATATCCAGACTTTTTAGAAACACAAGGAAACCTCATTTTTTTGAAATGTATTTAATAGTATAACATGAAATATATATGTAGTTCAATAATTTAGAAATTACTCACGGAAAGCACAGAGCTCACAGAGAAAAAAAAACTCTGTGCTCTCATTGGCTCTGTGAGGAATTTTCCTTGTTTACTTCATTTGGATCAATCAGTTTTCCTTTGTAGAGCATTCTCGGATAGACGGTGATTTTGAGCTTTTTCTCGATTGCGGCGTATTTCCGCATTTCGAAGGCATCGCCGATTACGATATTTACGCCTGTTTTTCCCATGCGGGCGGTTCTTCCAGCCCTGTGAATGAAAAAGTCATCGTCAGCGGGCATATCCATTTGTATTACATGGCTGATATTGGGAATATCCATGCCACGAGCCACGAGGTCGCTTGTAACGAGAATCTTGATTTTTCCGCTTCGGAATCGGTCAATCGTAGCTTTGCGCTCTGTCTTCTCGGTTTTTGCCGTAAGGGCGGAGCAGTCGATGTTTTTGTATTTGAGTTTTGAGACGATATTCGCGACCTGATCAAGTTTTGAAGTAAAAACCAGTGCTTTTTCCGGCTTTTCGGCTATAAGCAGTTTCCGTAAAGTCTCGATTTTGTCTCTTGTCTCGGCAAAAAGGGCGTAATGGCTGATTCTTTTCCGAAGGACATCTTCCGGCGGCAGAAAGAGAGTTTTTAAATCACTTTCGCTTTTTCCGTTCTGTTTAATCCGCGTGTCCTGAAGAATTTTTCTTGTGTTTTTTGTAATTGTGGCACTGGCTGCGATGAGCTGGACATCTTTTTTCATTGCCTGTATGAGTTCAAGGGTCGTGTCAATCATTTCTTTTGCTGTGAGACGATCGACTTCATCAAGAACAATAGCCATAACACCGTCAAGCTTGAGTTTTTTCAGATGAAAGAGTTCCAGAAGACGGGCAGGTCCACCAATAACGATTAGGGGCTTTTCCTTGAGATTTTCCACCTGCCTTTTTATGGGGGCACCGCCTACAAGAAGGGCAACCTTGCTCTCTGTTACAAGCTGAACTTGTGATTTGATTTGAGAGGCAAGTTCGATTGTAGGAGCGACGATGACAATCCTTACTTCTTTTTTGGGATTTTCCAGTTTTTCTATATTTTGAAGCAGCGGAAGTAGATAGGCCAGAGTTTTTCCTGTACCTGTTTCACTCTGGAAGAGAAGGGAAGTTCCCGCCATTATTTCAGGGATTGCCTGAGCTTGTACCGCTGTAGGTTCTGTAATCTGATGTTGGGTGAGTTTGTCTGTGTATTCTTGTTTGATATTGAGTGCCGTAAAATCTTTTGCTTTTACCGTTATTTCTGTATTGTTCTCTGTCATTGAATCCATTTTACTACTATAGCAGAGAAGCGAAAGTTTTGCTATAATTGAGATGAGTAGCAATCATGAAAATCGGCATTGATACCTTTGGCTGTGAACACGGTCGTTCCGGAATCGGCTCTTATTTAAGTTCTCTTTCCCAGAATTTTAAAAATACAGAAGAAACGCAGTTTGAGCTTTTTGGCGCAGAGATTGACCGTTATACTTTTGGCCGGGACAGTAACCTGACTTTTGAGAGTGTCATCTTGCCTGATACGATTCGTGCCGAAAAAATCTGGCATATGTTCCTTTGCAACCAGTTTGCAAAAAAACAAAAATACGATGCTCTTTTGTTTCCAGCTTCTTCTTATGCTCTTCCGCTTTTATTCACGAAGCCTGCCGTTGCTGTCGTAAACGATATTGTCTCGGAGCTTTTTGCAACGAAAAGTCTGTCTGAACGGACGAGAATAAAACTAGGTCTTAAAAAAGTAAATAAAATCATTGCTCCCAGTAATTTCATAAAAAAAGATTTGAAAAGGCTTGGTATCAATCAAAAAAAGATTGTTGTTGTCCATAATGGGGTTAACCATTCTGTTTTTTACCCACGGGAGATACTCACATCCGAAGTCGAAATGATAAAGCCATTTGCTATCCGACGGCCTTATTTTCTCTACGCTTCAAAAATGTCCTCTCCCTCAAAGAGGCATGTGGAGCTGATTAAAGCCTTTGAACTTTTCAAAAAAAAGACGGGATTACCACATAGGCTGGTTCTTGCGGGAAGTGAAGGGGAGTATGCCGAAATGGTCAAAAAAGCCGCCTTAATCTCGCCTAATGCCTCAGATATTTTTATCACAGGGTATTTTCCCCATGAGAGTTTTCCTGCTCTCTATGCTGGTTGTGAAGGCTGTCTTTTTCCATCTGAAATCGAAGGTGTGGGGCTTCCTGTCCTTGAAGCTATGGCGGCAGGAATTCCTGTTGCCTGCTCAAAATCCGGAGCGCTACAGGAAATCGCCGGTGAAAAGGCGATTCTCTTTGACAGTCAGAATATCGAAGAAATGTCACTTGCCATCGAGAAAATTGCAAGTGATATGAATGTGCGAAAAAAACTCATAAAAGAGGGGATTGACTGGGCCAAGAAATTCAATTGGGAAAACACAGCTCAGGAAACTCTTGAAGTGTTGAAAAGCGTTGCAAAATAAATTCCTAACAGGTAGGGATCGTAAAAAATTGCCTGCCAATTTTAGCGAGTCTCCGAAGCAACTATTATGGCGGATGCTTAAGAGTTCATAGAGTATTTAAAACAAAAAACACCACAACCGTACGCGATATGATTGTGGTGTTTTATTTCATGTATTTAATTCTCACTGTGAGCTCTGTGCACTTTGTGAGAATTTTTAAGAACTAATCTTCTACTGCTACACCAAGATGTTTTTTCTGGAATTTCTTGAGCATTGCAACGCCGTTTCGTTTGCCGTTGTAGACATAGCCGCCGTCCCAGTATTCAAGTGCTGCGAAGAGGGCGTTACCGCCGTCCTGATCGTCAGATTTTTTGGTGCGGAATGAGACATAGTTAGCAAGCTGCTCAAAGTCAGAGTTGTGAAGTGCCTCAAGACGCTTTCTGTTGAATTCATTCCATTTTTCAAGATCTTTAAAACCTTCACCCTCATCCTGAACGATGATGTGGGCATGTGAAGGGCTGAATGAATACCATACTTTGACTTTCTTGTTGATATCACAGTTGTTACCGTGCTTGACGGCATTTTTGATTACTTCTGAAATCTGCTGTTCAAGAAGGTTGATTTCTTTGATTTCAAGAGGCGCAGACTGAACGATAAGCAGCGTGAAGTATCGAATCTGGCGGAAATCCGATGGGAATTCCTTGTAGAGCATATTTGTAGTGTCGAACAATGGGTCGTTGTCATCTGAACGCAATTCTTTAATCTGTTCCATTTTAATTAACCTCGCTTAATATTATTCGTTTACCATAAGAAGAGCTTCTTCAACGCTGTTTGCGATAGGGAAGTAACCCATGAGTTTAGTGAGTTCGATTACCTTCTTTACAGAGCCATGAATGTTTGAGATTGCCAGTTTGAGATTCATCTTTTTAATCGTAGAGCAGATGTAAATGAGTGCACCGATTCCAGACGAGTCGATATAGTCAACCTGCTCAAGGTTGATGATGAAGCTCTTTACATTCTTCTCAAGCATTTTCATGACGAGTTCCTTTAATTTATAGGAGTTGTAAAGATCCATTTCGCCGTTTACATCTATGATATAAAC
>JAFUHS010000033.1 GCA_017468745.1 Treponema sp.
ACACGCCGATTACGCCCGTGACGAGAGTTGCGAAAATCACGGCGAGAATGGTCTTCCGCCCAAGTGTGTCCGTACCTGTGAGAAGGTCAAGTTCCGTGTTGGCTGGGGGCGTTGCGGGGGATTCCCCCGCAGAGGGGGTAGGCGAAAATGGCGAAGCCATTGTAGATGAGGGGGAGACTTCCCCCTTCCTTAAAATCCACCTGAACAAAATTGCGAAAAGCCGGGCGATTTTCTTTCGGAAATACAAAATTACCGCCGCCAGCGTTGCCAGATGAAGCATTACATCGAACAAAAGCGGAACATCTTCAAGGCCAAAAAGCCTCTGAGCCACCGCCAAGTGACCGCTGGAAGAAATGGGCAGGAATTCTGCGATTCCCTGCACTACGCCAAGAATAATTGCTTGAAAAACAGACATTTTTATACTCCTTACGAATTTGGGATTCCTTCAAACCAGTTTTTAAAAAGTTCCGGCCAGACCGTGCACTCGCTTTCTGCGTTGCTTCCGTCGGGATTTGCTGTTTCGCTGGAAGCCAGAGCAAGAGCGTGTTTTCCTCTATTAAAGAGATGGTATTCACAATTTATTCCCTTTTCGTAGAGGGCGTTTGCCAGTAAAAGAGTGTTTTTTGCAGGAACAGCTTCGTCTTGAAGTGTGTGCCATATAAATGTTGGCGGAAAGTCAGAGGAAATGTTTTTTTCGATGGAGACGACTTCCCGCATTGAATTTTTTCCCAGTGATTTGCAGATTTCAGCCGCTTCTTCTTCTGGAATTGAGCCGATTATGTTTTGAATTGAGCCTTCGTGACAGAATTTTTCGTCAGCCGTAACTACAGGGTAGCTCAGGCACAAAAAGTCTGGACGGATTTCC
Organism: Treponema sp.; assembly: GCA_017468745.1. GTDB lineage: Bacteria > Spirochaetota > Spirochaetia > Treponematales > Treponemataceae > Treponema_D. Next base: position 866 of record JAFUHS010000033.1, read on the forward strand.
TCGCCTGCATGGGAAATATATTTTTTCAGGAATTCAGAATTCCAGAAGCAGCCCAGAAGAGATGAGAGATGCCCACCGGCCGAAAAGCCTGCGAGGATGATTTTATTTGAATCCACATGCCAGTTTTCGGCATTTTTTCGGATAAGGGCAACTGCATTTGCCGCGTCACAAAGAGCTTCCGGAAAGCGCATGGGGGCGAGTGTGTAGTGCAAAATTGCCGCATGAAAGCCAAGGGAATTCATTTTGATGGCGATGGCTTCTTGTTCCCTCTGTCCGTAGTGTGAATAGCCTCCACCTGGAATTACCAGCACGATGGGGCGGATTCTTTCAGCGGAAAATTTGGGATAATTTTGAAGAATATATGTGGTGAGCGTCGCAGAAGAATTTTCGGAATTTGAAATATTTATTGTTTCGTTAATCATGGATTTAGTATAGAATAAAGACATTTAAAAAGCAAAACCCCCGCTTAAAGGAGGAGAAAAGGCGGGGGTTTTGGGTGACAAACTTCCAACGGAAGCGTCATTTTTCTTGCTGCTGAGTATATATTAGAGGTTTTGGAGATTTTAATCAATACTTTTACATGAAAAATATTGAAAAATTCCCATATTTTTATGAAAATAACAGAAAATTATGCAAATTTTCGCAAGGAGTAACATAAAATGAAAAAAATTGGAATTATCGGTGCTATGGAAGTAGAAGTGAACTTTCTTCGCAATCTTATGGGAGAGTCTGTAAAAAAAACGGAAGCCGGCTCAATCGTCTTTGAGGAAGGGAAAATTCACGGCGTGGATGTGGTTCTTTCCCGCTCTGGTGTTGGAAAGGTGAATGCGGCTCTTTGCGCCCAGCGACTTGTCCTGCAGTTTGGCTGTACTAATGTGATTAATACAGGAATCGCCGGTGCTATGGCTCACGGTCTTGGTGTCATGGATTTCGTGGTATCAACGGATGCCCTTTATCATGACATGGATGCCACAGGCTTCGGCTATAAAAAAGGTCAGGTTCCTCAGATGGATATTTTTTCTTTCGAGGCTGATAAAAATATGATTGATGCGGCAAAAAAAGCCTTCGCAAGTTCAGAATTTTCGCAAGGTCATAAAATGATTGAAGGCCGCGTTGCCACAGGTGACCAGTTCATCAGCGAAAAGGACATAAAAGCTCGTATCGCTGAAGAATTTAATCCTGCCTGTGTCGAAATGGAAGGGGCTGCAATCGCTCATGCCTGCTGCCTCAATAAAGTTCCTTTCGTCATTCTGCGCTGTATGAGCGACATGGCGGACGATTTGAGCAGTAACGGCTATGATTTTAATGAGAGTGTTGCCGCAGAAATGAGTGCCCGTGTCGTTGAGAAAATGATTGAAATAGTATAAAATAAGCAGAATTTTACGAAAACTGAAAACGAGGCATACTTTATGGAAGTAATTCAGAGTTTTACCATTGATCATACCCATTTAAAGCCTGGAATTTACATTTCCCGCGAGGATAAAGGTTTTACCACTTACGATTTGAGAATCACCGAGCCCAACAAAGAGCCTGCTATTGCTCCTTCAGCCATTCACAGCATTGAGCATCTCATGGCGACCTGGTTCCGAAATTCAAGAGTCAAGGAAGATGTCGTTTATGTTGGTCCTATGGGCTGTCTTACCGGTATGTACATTATCATGACTGGTAAATATAGTGTTCAGGATATGCGGACCCTTACAATCGAATGTCTTGAGTGGATTCTAACACAGAAGGAAGTGCCTGCAACTACTCCTGAGACTTGCGGAAACTATCTTCTCCACGACCTGCCCATGTGCAAGTGGGAATGTGCGCGCTATCTCGACCGCCTCAAAAATGACTTTCACTGTGAATATACAAAACTTCAGGTCACTCTTGATGACGGAAAGGTTTTTGCCGACGCATAAGTTTTTTCGACAGAAACGGAGAATAATCACTAAATGAACATCTTTGCAAAATTTAAAGAAACCGTCTCTTCCGTCCTGCCCATTATGGTCATGGTTCTGCTTTTGGGGCTGACTATTGCCCCCATGTCCTTTGGAACTATGACCAGGTTTGTTATTGGCGGAATACTTGTTATTTTCGGTCTCACAATTTTTCTTTTGGGCGTTGACATAGGAATTTTGCCCATTGGAGAGCGGAGCGGAGCGGCTCTTACAGCCAAACGAAATCTCCCGCTTTTACTGGCGGCGGCCTTTTTAATCGGATTTATCGTCACTGTGGCAGAGCCGGATGTTCAGGTGCTTGCCGATCAGGTGCGGGGAATCGCTCCGAATGTGAGCAAGTGGGGCTTGATTTTCATGATTGCAGTAGGCGTGGGTTTTTTCGTTGCCCTGGGCATTTTACGCACGGTGCTTTCGATTCCTCTTAATATCCTGCTTACGATTTCATACTTTTTCGTTTTTGCCTTTGCTTTTATGACTCCTCCCACATTTCAGGGGATTGCCTTTGACTCTGGCGGAGCTACGACAGGACCAATGACCGTTCCCTTTATTATGGCTTTGGGTGTTGGTGTAGCGGTTGTTCGTGCAAAATCAAACAAGGCCGGCAAAGTTAAGTTTTCAAGCGATGATTCTTTCGGTTTGACGGGAATCGCCTCAATCGGCCCTGTCCTCGCGGTCATTATTTACGGAATCATTTTATCTGACGGAAATTCTTCTTCTGCCGATTCAGTCGCTGAGGCTGGGCATGGTTTTGTCGCTCAGGGACTTTCGGTCTTTTTGAGCCTTTTGCCTTCTATTTTAAAAGAAGTCTCCGGTGCTCTGGCTCCTCTTGCCGCAATGGCCGTCCTTTTTCAGATTTTATTGCTTAAAATGCCTCCTATGCAGGTCGTTCGAATGGTTCGCGGCTTTGTCATGAGTTTTATCGGCTTGATTTTATTCCTCACTGGCGCTCAGGGCGGATTTATGCCTGCCGGAGAGGAGCTGGGAAAAGTTCTTGGTGCGGCAAGTCAGACAGGCATTCTTTGGACAGTGCTTTTGGTTATCGTCGGGCTTGTTTTCGGGGCAGTCATTGTCTGTGCCGAGCCTGCCGTTTGGGTTTTGACTGATCAGGTTGAGTCAATTTCGGGCGGTACAATCAAAAGACGGGTAATGCTGGTGGCATTGAGTGCAGGCGTTGCAATTTCTGTGGGAATTTCCATGCTACGAGTCCTTTACGGTTTTTCCCTTTGGTACATTTTGATTCCCGGCTATTCACTTGCCTTGATTCTTTCTTTTATATGTCCAAAATTGTACACTGGAATTGCCTTTGACTCTGGCGGCGTTGCGAGCGGACCTATGACAAGTACTTTTATTCTTTCTTTTACACTTGGAGCTTCTGAGGCCAGTGGTGGAAATCCTAGCGTGGATGCCTTTGGCGTAATCGCCCTAGTTGCCATGACTCCTCTTATCGCAATTCAGATTTTGGGAATTCTTGGAATTATCTTCAAGATTAAGTCGAGCAAGTCTGAGAGGGCTAAACTAAAAGTGGAGGCGACAGAATGAGTGCATTTTCACTGCTTGTAAGTATTGTTCCCCATGATAAGGGCGAAAAACTCACCAAAGCGGCTCTTGAATCTGGATGCGATGGCGGTACGGTCTTGATGGGGCGTTCCCTTGCAAAGTCAAATTTCGGTGCGATTCTAGGTGTCGGCGAGACTACAAAAGATTTGATTTACATGGTCGTTGATTCAGAAAAAAAATCAGCGATTATGAGCGCAATTCTTGATTCAACAAAAAATGAAAAACCTGAATTCGGCTGTTTTTTTACCTTGACCGTTGATTCCATGTTAAAATCTGGTGCTCTTTCTCAAAAAGCAGAAACTGGCGATTCAAAAGGAGAAGAAAAGATGAATGAAAATACAAATTCCAGCGATATGATTACTGTCATCGTGAACAAGGGCTATGCCGATGATGTGATGTTTGCTGCCCGAAAAGCAGGAGCTACAGGCGGCACAGTGATTAATGCCAGAGGAACTGCCCGGGAGGACGATGCAAAATTCTTCGGAATGCACATCGTTCCCGAAAAGGACATGCTGATTATCGTTGTTGGCTACGAGCAAAAAGAAGCCGTTCTTTCTGCAATCAGGGAAGTAAAATGCCTTAAAGAGCCTGGTATGGGAATCGCTTTTTCTTCTCCTGTTGAGGATTTTTCACTTCTTGGAAAGAAAAAATAATGTCCACGAAAAATCGGGTTCTGGAATCTTTGCTTTCTCTCAAAAAAGACGAATTTCTCTCTGGTGAGGAATTGGCCTCTTTGTGTCATGTTTCCCGCACTGCAATCTGGAAAGCTATCCGTTCCCTTGAAGATGATGGCTATAAAATCGAGGCGGTCACTAACCGGGGGTACAAGATTCTTTCGAGTCCGGACAAATTGAATGGTGAGGAACTTTCCCGCTTGCTTGCAGGATGTACTTCAAGCCCACTGACTGTATTCACTTTCGATACGATTGATTCTACAAATTCTGAGGCAAAGCGGCGGGCTGTAGAGGTCGGTGCCTTTCGTGATGGAGAAGGGAATCTCACCGAAAAAGGAAAGTCAGCTCACATCTCTCTTTATGCTTCGGAAAGTCAGACAGGCGGAAAGGGGCGGTTGGGGCGCACATTCGTTTCTTCTGCTGATGTCGGTGTTTATTTTTCCCTCTTATATTCTCCTAAGAAGGGTGTAAAAAATCCCGCTCTTTATACGGCGGCGGCGGCAGTTGCGGTTTCCAGAGCGATTAAAAATCTTTATGGCGAGAATCCTTCAATAAAGTGGGTGAACGATATTTTTCTTGCTGGGAAAAAAATTTCTGGAATCTTAGTTGAGGGAATTGCAAACTTTGAGACTGGAATTATTGATGCGGCGGTGGTGGGAATCGGAATCAATCTCCGCAAAAATCCAGCTCTCTCAGGTGAAATAACGAAAATCGCAGGCAGCGTGGAAGAAGCAAAAATCACTAAAAATGAGAAACTTCCTGAAGTCTCAAAAAATCGCGTGATTGCGGAAGTCATTAGAAATCTCATTCAATTCTATGACTCTTTTGAAAATGAAGATGAAAGTCTAAAAAAACAGATGATTACCGAATATCGGGAAAGTTCAATGTTAATCGGCCAAAAAGTGACGGTCAATCCTGTGGCGGGAAGTTCTTTTGAAAGCTACGGGGCTAGGGTCAAGGAAATTACTCCTGAGATAAAACTTCTGGTCGAAAGAGAAAATGGCGAGTTAAAGGAATTAAGCTCAGGGGAAGTGAGTCTGCACAGTTACGACTTCGTTTAGCGGATTTTACAACCCAAAGGAGTTTTCGTTATGAGAAAAATCAGGCTCATTTTATCGATGGCAATCACTTTTTTTCTTTTTCAGCAGCTTTCTGCCGATGTTAAAGGCTTTGAAAGTGCGCAATTTGATGGAAAGACGACTGTCATACCCTACAGATTTCAGCATTTTGAGGGAAAAAATGTCCCCTGCATCTTCGTTTTCCTGCACGGAAATTCTGCAAGCAGTACGGACAACGAAAAACAGCTGGAAAAAGACACGCTCTTAAATGCCGTATCCTATATCGAAAAAAATAAAATCAACGCCTTTGTCTTGGCTCCACAAAGCCCGGCGGACATTTCCTGGGTAAAACTTTCCGCTGATGTAAGAACGCTGGTGCAGGACTTTGCCCAAAAAAATGGCATAGCACAGGACAGGATTCTTCTGGTCGGCGAGTCGAAAGGAGCGGCAGGTCTTTGGTTCCTGCTGAACCGCTATCCGGGATTTGCCAGAAAAGCGGTCGCTTTGGCATCTGCTCCTAAGGATGTTAAAACGGAAAATCTTTTGAAAACCGGCATCTATGGGATTGTGGGAGACATGGACACTGTGGGAAGCAAAAAAGAGCAGAAGCAGGAAGGTTCTGTCACCCCGAAAATCCGCGACACAAGAAGTGTTATTGAAGCCCTGCAGAAAAAGGGCGGCGACGCTCACATGAAAATATTAAAGGGTGCCGACCACTATGAGACATGCAGGATAGGACTTTCCAACGATGTACTCGACTGGCTCTTTTCGGAATAGAAGAAGGTGCAGAACAATGAACACACCACAAATTCCCCGATATGTTCGAGAGTGTGTAGATTCCGATTCTCCGCTCATTCCTTGCGTCCGCTGTTCCAAGCTCTGAGCGCTTTTCCAAGCCAGTGGGTCGCAGTGGCAATCAGCACGAGAATTGAAATGTAGTCCGCCGCGAAGAGTAGGTAGCCTCTCTCCAAATCTAGGAAGAAAAACGGCTGTCGGAAGAACATGTACTTCGCGATTCCCCGCTCGATGAACGCGTACACGCCGTAGGCGCAGACGAGCGCGACAACGGCTCGGAAGATGATTTTCCCGGCTCTCGTTTTGCTTTTCGTGTCCGCCTTTTCCGTCCGCTCCGCCCGTTTTGCCTTGATTCTGCTGAAAATCATGTTGATGTGCATTCCCAAATGGGCGCACATGAAGATGTAGTACCAGTGGGAACCGACAAGGTGTGCTGTCCGTGCAAAGCCCAGCGGCACATTCACCGATTCGGGGACGAACCAGGCCATCATCATTCCGCTTACGGCAAGCAGGATTGCACACAGCAGGATTCCGAAGTTCACCACGGTCTGCATGATGCGGTAGGGATTGTACTTTCCCTTGAGAACCGCTCCATACCACTTTCTGTTCAGCACGATGTGCACCGTCCAAAGCACAAGCAGCACCATTCCCAAAATCTGATGCACCTTGTCGTTTGGGAAAAGAACCGTGCCTCCCATAAGGATGACAGAAAGAATCGTCATGGAGATGTCTACAGGCATACGGATTTTTTGTGTCGTAATCATTGGCTTTTCCTTAATCAATTTTCTCAGAATATATGGGATATTTATGTTTGTCCGCTTCTGTAATTTTCCGTATCACTCTACAGGGAACTCCTGCTGCAATCACTCCGTCCGGAATGTCTTTGTTTACAAGGCTTCCGGCTCCAATCACCACATCATTGCCGATTGTAACTCCGGGAAGAACCGTAACATTTGCCCCAAACCAGACATTGTTTCCAACGGTAATGGGCAGGGCGATTTCAAGTCCTTTGTTTCTCTGCTCGGTGTCTATGGCATGGCCTGCTGTGGAAAAAACGCAGTTCGGAGCAATAAAAACATTGTCACCAAAGGTCACTTTTGCTCCGTCAAGAATCGTAAGGTTGTAGTTTGAATAGAATTTGTCGCCTAAAGTTATGTTCTTTCCATAGTCACAGTGAAAAGGCTGCGTAATAAAATAACTCCCTTTGACTGTTCCGATTATGGTGTCCATGATTTTTTTCTGACTTTCAAAATCACTTGGGCGGCACATATTGAAATCATAGCATTTTTCTGCACAGTCAAGCCTGAGTTTCCCTAATTCACTGTCATAGTTTGCATCGTACAAAAATCCATTCTGTGCTTTTTCGTATTCAGTCATTTTTTTTAGTTCACTCCGCATTTTTTAAGCCATTTTTCTACATCTTTTGAAAGGGACGAGCCGCCCGAATAATGCACGGAAAGACCGTCGCCGATTTTCGCATTCGGGGCGAGTTTTGAAATGGCGGTGATGCTCTGCCCGAACCTGCCTCCACCGTGGGAGCAAAATGGGAGAATCGTCTTTCCGGAAAAGTCATAGGATTCAAGGAGCGTGGCAATGGGCATTGGAATGCTCGCCCACCAGTTGGGATAGCCTATGATGATTCTGCCGTATTCCGCCCATTTTTTCGCATCGATTTTTGTTTTGAGGGCGGGGCGGGCCTGTTTGTGCTGGTCGCGCTGAGCCTCATTCAAGACTGTATTATAATTTGACGAGTAAGGATGTTCAAGTTCGATTTCCACGGTATCAAAGCCTGTCTGCCGCTGGATTTCCTTCGCCACTCCTCGGGTGTTTCCGCTCCAGCTGTAGAATATGATGAGCGTTTTTTCGTTCCCTGCAGATTTCGCATTTTTAGCCACCGCTTCTTTTGTCGTCACAGTTCCCTGCACGGAGTCGTCAGCGTTCAGGACAAGACGCAAGCCCACATTGTATGCCGCACTGGTCTGCTGAAGGGCTGCCCTGTAGGCACTCCTCAGATTCTTTCCGAAGTCATTCCAGCCGCCTCCTCGGTAGACACGACGAGTTCCGCTTTCTGCTCCCGTGGGATTTGTCTGTGCTGCTTTTCCGTAGTTTCCGTAATAATCAAAGCACCATTCACCCACATTGCCGTAGATGTCATACAAGCCGTTGGGATTTGGCTTGAAGCTGCCCACGGCGACGGTTGTTCCCCGGTATACGCCTGGCCTTGTTTCCAGAACCTCGTCATTAAAATAATTCTGCTCAATCTGATAGGGATAGTGGCCGTAAAAGTTTACATCGTCAGCCCCCGGAACTTTCTTTGAGTAAAATGGCGTGTTTGAGCCTGCACGAGCCGCGTATTCCCATTCCGCCTCGGTGGGGAGCCGGTAGCCGTTTGCCCCTCTGTTCCATGAAACTGTCCGTCCGCCGTCCGAAAACATATAGACAGGAGTTCGTCCGTCGAGTTTTGAAAGGGCGTTGCAGAATTCCACCGCCTCAAGCCAGGTCACGCTTTCAACCGGAAGTGAGTCGCCTGAAAAGCTGCCGGTATTTTTCCTCATGATTTCCCGCCATTCTTTCTGAGTGACTTCGAACTTTGCCATGTAAAACGAAGCGACCGTCACGCTGTGCTGTGTCTCGTCGTTGCTCCGCCAGTCCTCGCTTTCCGGGCTTCCCATGGTGAAAGTGCCGCCCTTTATGAGAACAAAGTCCGCGTTTGGAGAAGGAAACTGCTTAGCACCTGCCAAAAATGCCGCCCCCAAAAGAAAAAAAAGTGAAACAAATTTTCTCATCATTACCTCTGATTTTATGATAGGCAATCAGGAGTGAAATAGCAAATACTTTGTTTTTATATCATGCAATGCCTTTTATGTATGATATGACGGGTGTGAGTTTCCAGCCTGCATTGCCATTCCCGCGTCGGAGCGCGGGAATGACAATGGGAGACTTATTTACTCCAGTGACGGCAGGCACAAAGCGGGAACTACACCGCCGTACCTAATGTCAACATAGTCGTTGTAATTGGCCTTGCCGTCGTATTTAATGAAGCGCGCGTAGTTACCATAGTCATAGATGGGCGAGCGGAGCCACCATCAGCCGCCGTAGCCGGCTGTAGCGTTCTGAAATGCGCAGTTTGCCTTTGCATAGTCCGTAGTTACTCTTATGCGGCTGTTTCCTTCTCCATATTGGTCGTATTCAGTAAATCCGTAATCACTTGTTGTTGCTTCCTTTTCGCTTAAAAGGAAAATCTTGTCGCTTGTGTTGTCGCAGACATAGTCGTTTGTTCCGCTGTTCCACTGGCTTGCATTTGATGCAGGGTTTGTGCTTGCCGCAGAATTGTCCACTGTAGTTGTAGCAATAAGGCTCTGTGCTGTAGCTGTGAATGCTGTCTGCAAGAAGCCGATTCCATTATAGGTGCTGTCCGTTGTCTGCTCAGCTGAATCAGCATCGTAATAGTCATAGTAAGCCACATTTGCAGTTAAAATGCTTTCTACCACAAGAATCTTGTTTCCCTCTGCACTTGGGTTTAAGACACGCCCCTTGATTGGCTCAACCTTAAAGTATTTAGTGCTGTTTGCACCTGACCGTGCAACTGTTGTGCCGTCTGAGTAGGTGTAGCCTGTTTCATTAGCGTTCACCCATTCCCACGCGGGGGGTCCTATTTGTTTGTGAGTTTGGTCACGAACGCAAAAAAAAGGCAACTTCCCGCGGGGGAAATTGCCCTTTCTTTGCGAAAAAAATTCGCGCCCCTATTCCGCCCCGAAGGTGCGGAATAGGGGTTAAATAGTTGAATTGTTGAATCGGTCGCTTCCGCTCCCTTGCTAAAAAGCACGAACTGTACAAACCGATTTGTGGTTGTCCTTGTAGCCGTAGTACAAGTAGCCGTCGTCGAACCACACACCCCAGGCATAGTAATCGATGGAAGCGTACTGACTAGACGACCAATAGCCTGTGTCAGCGATTTTCGTTCCGCCGGCTTTTTCAAGCGCGCTGTTCACCGTGTCCTTTGCCCTGTACAGCATGGAAAGTTCTGCGACCGTGGGAAGATACCAGCCGTTTGCATAACTGCCTGTGAGATTGGCAGTGGCAGGCGTGGCATAGGCATTCACCCATTCCCACGCGGGATAGTTTCCGCTCGTGCCTTCGTCGCTCACAGCCGCGCAGAGTGCCTGCCAGTTGTCGCTTCCGTCTGTGTCGCCCGTAAATGTCGCTGTCGCCGCTTTTCCGCTTCCCATTTCGCTTGACGTACACTGTATTGCCGTGATGTTCGTGCTGTATCCTTCGGCTTTATCGTCTGAACTTGTATATCGCGCCCATTGAAGCGTTGTCGTCGTTTCGCCCTTCGTGTTCTTCAAGCCCACGCCAAGTGTTTTTGCCCCAAGCACATCCTCCGCACTACTTCCCGCATAGTAAATCACTGCGACGGCAGCCTCTTTCTGTGCGTCTGAAAGCGTCAAATCCGTGCTGTACGCCGTCGCCGAGCCGTCCGAGAACACGATGTCGCCCACGGACTTTGCCGTTGTCGGATTTTTTGTGCCTATCCATTTCCATGTACAGTGTGCGTAGAGCGTTTTATTACCCGTGCTACCTTTTGGTATGCTTGTAACCTTGTTTCCTCCGGTTTCAGCATCGAACCATCCTTCAAATGTGTAATTATCGTGGCTAAAATCCTGCAAAGTAATTGTTTCAGTTTCAACAGTGTAGCTTGTTACATTCGGATTTGTCACGCCATTTGGCAAAACATAAGTAATTTCATAGCTGATTGCAGTCCATTGTGCGTAGAGCGTCTTTGCTTCCGTTGAGCCTTTCGCGATGCTTTCTACTTTGTTTCCGCCAGTTTCCGCGTCATACCAGCCAGTGAAGGTGTAACCGGTTCTTGTCGGATTCTGCAAGGTGATTGTCTCGCTTTCAACCGTGTAGCTTGTGACTGTGTTCGGGTTGTCCGTTCCGTCTGGCACATTGTAGGTGATTGTGTAGGTTATGAGCGTCCACTGTGCGTAGAATGTTTTTGCTCCAGTTGAGCCCTGTGCGATGCTTTCTACCTTGTTTCCTCCTGTCTCCGCATCAAACCAGCCGTTGAAGGTGTAACCTGTTTTAGCAAGACTTTGCAAGGTGATTGTATTGCTTTCGATTGTGTAGCTTCTTACATTCGGGTTTGTCACGCCATTTGGCAGAACATAAGTAATTTCATAGTTGATTGCAGTCCATTGTGCGTAGAGCGTCTTTGCTTCCGTTGAGCCTTTCGCGATGCTTTCTACTTTGTTTCCGCCAGTTTCCGCATCAAACCATCCGTCAAAGGTGTAGTATGCTCTAGCAGGATTCTGCAAGGTGATTGTCTCACTTTCAACCGTGTAGCTTGTGATTGTGTTGGGATTTTCGACTCCGTTCAGACCTTCGTAGGTGATTGTGTAGGTTATGAGCATCCACTGGGCGTAAAGTGTTTTTGCTCCGGTTGAGCCTTGCGCGATGCTTTCTATTTTGTTTCCGCCTGTCTCCGCGTCATACCAGCCGTTAAAGGTGTAACCTGTTCTGGCAGGACTCTGCAAGGTGATTGTATTGCTTTCGATTGTGTAGCTTGTTACATTCGGATTTGTCACGCCATTTGGCAGAACATAAGTAATTTCATAGCTGATTGCAGTCCATTGTGCGTAGAGCGTCTTTGCTCCGGTTGAGCCCTGCGCGATGCTTTCTATTTTGTTTCCGCCAGTCTCCGCATCAAACCATCCGTTGAAGATGTAGCCGGTTCTTGTCGGATTCTGCAAGGTGATTGTCTCGCTTTCAACCGTGTAGCTTGTGGCAGTATTGGGGTTTGCAGCTCCGTTCAGACCTTCGTAAGTGATTGTGTATGTTGTGAGCGTCCACTTTGCCGTGAGTGT
>JAFUHS010000034.1 GCA_017468745.1 Treponema sp.
AGTGAATCTGATGAATTCGAAGAATTATCAGTAGAAGGAGATGAATCTTATGAGTGATGGAACAATATCACAGAGCGAAATTGACGCATTGTTGTCAGGCGTTGATGTTGGAGGTCTTTCATCAGGTCCATCTTCCAATGTTAATATCGATACGGCAACGCTCTCTAAATTTGCCGACGGCTTAAAAGATAAGGCTGCCGCAAATTTGAACGGTATGACAGGGGCAAATTTCGAGATTGGTGCTCCTTCCGTTGAAGCTATGGATCGGGATCAGCTTCTTGCAAAACTCCCTGAAATGGTCGTTGCCGTTATGGCGGACTTTAATGCAGGTCTCAAAGGCGACCATCTCGTTCTCATAGCTCCTGACTTTGCTCAGAAAATCACAAGCCTGGTCAATAAAGAGGAAAACGCCGAGCTGGATGACATGGCTCTTTCTGTAATCGGTGAGTTTATTTCAACTCACACTGGTTCAGAAATCACGGATCTCAGTTCTATCGCAGGCCTTGCTTCGAATCCGCCTGAGGCTGTTCATGTGCCGAAGGCTATGGTTCGTATTCCACAGGGAACTTTCGCCTTGTTCACTTATCCTTTCTCACTTGAAGGCCAGACTTACACTTTGTGGGAAGCTGTCTCTAGCGATGTCGCAGAAGGAATCGCAAAGACTCTCGGCGGCGGAACTCCTGATCCGGCTCCTGCAGGTGGTACTCTCAATGCTGCCGATATGGCTTCAATGGCAAATCTTGCCGGCGGCCAGCCTCAGATGGGCGGTATGCAGATGGGAGGAATGGGCATGGGGGGAATGGCTCAGGCTCAGATGTCTATGGGTGGTTTCCAGCAGCCAATGATGGGCGGTATGCAGATGGGTGGAATGCCTATGGGAATGAGTATGCCGAATGTTCAGTCTGTTCAGTATCCGAATCTTGCAGGAGGCCCGACAAGTCAGGAGCAGGGCAATATCGGTCTTATCATGGATGTAAACATGGAAATGACCGTAGAGCTTGGCCGTACCAAAAAACAGATTAAAGATATTCTTGGAATGGGTGAAGGTACAATCATCGAGCTTGATAAGCTGGCCGGTGAGCCTGTTGACATTCTCGTAAACCATAAGCCGATAGCAAAAGGTGAGGTAGTTGTCATCGATGAAAACTTCGGTGTCCGTGTTACCGAAATCCTTTCTCCGATGGAGCGGGTGAGCGATCTTCACTAATACTTTATAAAAATCATAAAAATTTCTGGCATCTGACGAAAAACTATTCGACAGATGCTTTTTTTTTTGCTATAATTAGGAATTAGAAAAAATAAAACGATTTGTCAAAAAGTGGGTGGGATTATGACAAACTTTTCTCGCAGTGTCTTGTTCAAGGCTGCCAGTCTTGGGCTTTTTTTCTCTATCTCTTCTTTTTCTGTGTCCGCACAGTCTTCTTCTGCCCTTGAGCAGGTTCAAATTCAGCAGGAAGCCCTTCCTTCAGCGGAAACTCAGTCAGCTCCTGTATCTTCTGATAATGCCGGCTGGAACTGGAGTTCAGAGACTTATAGCCAGAACCAGCAGACTCCTTCGACTTTCGGTCTTTTTCTCCGTATGGTTCTTGCTCTTGCGGTCGTTCTCGGTCTGGCCTATCTTCTTGTGCGTTTTTTGAAAAGGGGGGCAAAACTTTCTGATTCAGATGACCCTTTCCTGAGACATGTCTCCCACATCTCTTTGAATTCGAACCGTTCCGTTGATGTGGTAACTATTCTGGATCATGCTTATATAATTGGCGTTTCTGATAATGCCGTTAATCTCCTTGGTGAAATAACGGATAAGGAACTGGTAAATTCAATGAATCTTTACGCGGACAAAAATGACAACACGCATCGTCCCCGCTCTTTTGATGATATTCTTTCTATTTTTATGCCGGGGGCAAATCGCGGCAGTAAGAATCAGAATATTTTCGGTTCCAGCGTTCAGAATGTGACCGAATCTCTGCGGCGGCAGCGTGAACGATTGAACGAGGAAGAGTAGCATGAAACAGATGATTACGGTTTCTTTTCACAAGTGGCTGCCCAGAATCGTGCTGGCGGCTTTTATCTCGATTTTCTGCCTCTTTCCGGTCGCATCTCAGTCACGGCAGAACAGGAATTTCCCTAATGGCTCCACGGGCGGCAGAACGGAAATGAGCGGAGATGTGCGGGGGCTTGATTTCCCCAACATCGATGTGAATATCACGCGTCCCCAGTCAGGTCAGGAAGTCGCTTTTTCTGTTCAGCTTCTTCTTTTGCTCACTGTCCTTACCCTTGCGCCAAGTCTGCTTATCCTTACCACCTGCTTTTTGCGTTTTTCAATCGTCCTTGATTTCATTAAGAGGGCGCTTTCTTTGCAGCAGGTGCCGCCGACTTCTGTCTTGAACGGAATCGCTCTTTTTATGACGATTTTTATCATGTTTCCCACCCTGCAGAATGTGTATAACAATGCAATCAAACCTCTTTCAAACGGTGAGATTTCGATTGAGCAGGCTTACCGCGAGGCTGAGGCTCCATTGCGTCTTTTCATGCTGAACCAAACCGTCACGCGGGCAAGCGATGGAAGTTTGCAGTCAAAGTATATTTCTTCTTTCCTTTCAATGGCTAATCTTCCGGCTCCGCAAGGTCCTGATGACATTCCGACTTATGTCATTATACCGGCTTATATCCTGCATGAACTTACTGTTGCATTTAAAATCGGTGTCTACCTTTATATTCCCTTTATCGTTATCGATATGGTCGTCGCTTCAATCCTTATGAGCATGGGCATGATGATGCTGCCTCCGGTTCAGATTTCAATGCCTTTTAAATTAATGCTTTTTGTCATGGTTGACGGCTGGGGACTTTTGACACAGCAGCTTTTTATATCGGTGATTCAGTGATAAAGGAGGTTTCCTATGTCTGTTGGAATGATTGTAAATCTTATGCGAGGGGCTGTTTTTCAGGTTTTCATCCTTTGCGCTCCTGTTCTCGGTGCGGCTCTTATTGTCGGCCTCATCGTTGCGATTTTTCAGGCGACTACTTCGATTCAGGAACAGACTCTTACTTTTTTGCCCAAGATGCTGGTTATTCTGCTTATTCTCGCTCTTCTGGGCGGCTGGATGTTCAGTATGACAGGAACTTACACCGTTAACCTTTTCTCGCAAATTGCATCTCTTGCAAGAAGCTAGACTTTTATGTTGGAGCGGATTCTTGCCAACAGTCCTGTTTTTCTCTTGATTGCGGTGCGTTGTTTCGCCCTCATTATGACGATTCCTCTTTTTTCGATTCGTACTGTCTCTCGTATCGCGAAACTTGCGCTTACAGGCTTCATGGCATATCTGATTTTTCCCCATGTGGATTTTTCAGCTTACGCGCCTTATATTTCTTCTGACGGGGCTATATCACTTCCTTACATAATGCTTTTGATTGGCGAGGGGGCGATAGGAATCATCACCGGTTTTTATGTGACGATTATTTTTGCGGCTTTCAGTTCTGCCGGTCAGTTTTTTGCATTCCAGATGGGCTTTTCTGCCTCCGAAGTATACGATGCTCTTTCTCAGGTCGAAAATCCGCTCATGGGGCAGTTTTTTAACTTCGTCGCCATGCTTATTTTTTTGCAGAATGACTGGGCTCTAATGCTCTTTTCCCGAGCCCTTGTCTCAAGCTTTGATTCCCTTAACGCTCTTTCTTTAGCGATTCAGCGCGAAGAGATGCTCCGTTTTTTGCTGGGAGGATTGACAAAGCTTTTTGCCGATGCTTTCGTGATTTCCCTTCCGATTATGGGGACGCTGCTTCTTGTCTCAGTGACAATGGGAATACTTTCAAAAGCCGCTCCGCAGATGAACTTGATGAGCGAAGGTTTCCCAATCATGATTCTTATTTCCTTCTTCATTATTATGACTCTTTTCCCGCAGATTTGTGAATTTTTCATACATTCTTTTGCTTCCGGATTTGAAAGCATGCTTCGTTCTTTCTCCATTGCAGGAGGCGCGTCATGAGCAGCGAGGAATTTGAATTCATCGATTTGCAGTGGTTTGCTGCTGAGGACGAGGGGAGAACTGAAGAACCTTCCGAGTATAAACTCCGTAAAGCCAGGGAAGAAGGCCGTGTCGCAAAAAGTCAGGAATTATGTTCTGCTCTGGTGATGCTGGTTACCGTTATCGTTCTGGTTATTGCGGCTCCCTATTTCTGGGGCTGGTGTGAGGAAACTCTTGTTTTTTACTTTACGCACATAAATGAAGATGAAATGTTCCAGAGACGCTTTTTCTTTCAGTTTCTTGTTTCACTGGCTAAGATGGTTTTGCCCCTTGCTCTTTGCGGAACGGTTGCCGGGGTTCTTGCGAATCTCATTCAGAACAGGGGTTTTATTTTTTCTACCAAACCGATTGAGCCTCAGTTTTCTAAAATTGCGCCTCGAATCGGTCAGTATCTCAAAAAGACGATTTTCTCTTTTGAAGGCGGCTTTAATGTCATAAAGTCTTTCGTAAAAATCGGACTTGTCTTTTTTATTGCCTATATCATTATCAGAACCAGTGTTTTTGAAATCGTTGAGGTTGAGAATCCTTCTGATCCGTCGCAGCAGAAGGTTGTAATTCTTTCGTTGATAAACAGTTCGAATCTTAGCAAGTCAATTGGTCTTATCGCCTGGACGGCAGCTAAAATCTTGGCCGTGAGTGCTGTCGTCTTCATTGCCGTTTCCATACCTGATTATCTCGTTCAGAGAAAGCAGTTTATTGAAAGCATGAAAATGACCAAGCAGGAAGTAAAGCAGGAATACAAGGAAATGGAAGGAGATCCTGAGGTCAAGGCGCATTTGCAGGCGGCTCAGAGGGAACTATTGCAGCGTAATATGCCTCAGCAGGTCGCGAAATCTGATGTGGTAATTACCAACCCGACTCATTTTGCAGTGGCTTTAATGTATGACTCGGCAGTTTCTGCGGCTCCGCAGGTTATGGCGAAGGGGGCGGATAATTTAGCTTTCAGAATCAGGGAGATTGCGAAGGAGAATGATGTTCCCATTGTGGAAAATCGTCCTTTAGCTCGTGGACTCTATGCAGAAACGGAAATTGGTGATATAATTCCAAGTGAGTATTATACGGCTATTTCTGTCGTTTATGCTCATCTTGAAAAATTCAATAACAAAAAGTAGTGAGCTATTTCGGGTGGGGATTTGAATGGCGAGCCGTTTTAATTTAAAAAATGTTTTGGGGAACATTGAAAATCATCTTGTCGCAGCCTTTGCTATTGCGATAATCATGGGGCTTTTGATGCCGGTTCCTGGCGTACTCCTTGATTTGATGATGATTGCCAACATATCGATTTCTGTCGTTGTTCTTCTTGTCGTTCTCTATACGCCTAAATCCTCAGATTTTACATCTTTTCCACGGGTTCTGCTTTTTGCCACGCTTTACGGACTGGCCCTCAATGTCTGCTCAACCCGCCTTATTTTGCAAAAGGCTTTTGCTACTGGCTACAGGGGCTTTCCCGGTCAGATGCTCAAGGCTTTTTCTTCCATTGTAACTGGTGACACTATAGCCAAGCCTTCAACTACCGGTCTTGTAATCGGTATGGTTATTTTCGTAATCCTTATCATCATTCAGGTCATCGTCATCACTAAAGGTGCTACGCGAGTTTCTGAGGTTGCCGCACGATTCAGCTTGGATTCCATGAACCAGAAGTTTTTCGCCGTTGATTCTGAGCTTAATTCCGGCTACATAACTGACGAAGAGGCCAGAAACAAAAAAGCCGCCATTCAGCGGGACATCGACTTTTACTCCAGCATGGACGGTGCCTCAAAATTCGTCAGCGGAAATGTAAAGGCCGGAATCTTCATCACCGCAATCGACCTGGTTGCCGGCATTATCGTAGGCGTTGCCATCGGACGGATGCCTTTCGGAGAGGCGGCCGGCACATATTCCCGTCTTACTATTGGTGACGGTCTTTTAGGTCAGCTTCCGTCACTTTTGCTTTCATTCGCCACTGGTCTTATCGTTACGGGAAATTCCAGCGAGGAAGTTCTTGGAAAACAGCTTAAACAGCAGCTTACGAACAGCGGCTATGTCTTCATCATCACTGGAGTTACCCTGGCTCTTATGAGCCTTATCCCCAACTTTCCCTGGTATCTTTTGCTTCCTATGGGCGGTCTTTTTGTATTTTACGGATACCGCCTTATCAGGAATGAGAAGGCTTCATTTGCAAAAAAACTTGAGGAAGAGCAGAATGCAAAAAACAAAAAAGCCAGCGGAGAAAACGGAGAAGTCAGCCCCGTCGTTCCCCTTGATGCCCTTTGCCTTGAACTCGGTTACGCCCTTATTCCTCTCGTTGATAAAGAGAAGGGGGCTGAGCTGCTTGAGAGAATTACCCGAATCCGAAAGGAAGCTGGTCTGGATCTTGGCCTTGTCGTTCCGAAAATCCGCATCATTGACAATATGACTCTGGCCCCGGATGAGTACAGCTTTAAAATCAAGGGAATTGAGGCCGGTCGTTCTAAAATCAAGCTCGGCTATTATATGTGCATGAATACAGGTGCTGTTACGGAGGAAATAAAAGGTGAGCCGACTTTTGACCCTGCCTTTAATGTGCCTGCTATCTGGGTGAACGAGGATCAGCGCGATGAAGCTGAACGCGCAGGATATGCGGTTGTCGATCCTCCTACTATTATCGCTACTCATATCACGGAGATTATCCGCTCTCATGCGGCAGAAATCCTCGGTCGCCTTGAAACAAAAGCTATTATCGACAAAATCAAAGAGTCAAATCCTGTGGTTGTCGATGAAGTTCTTTCTACTTACAAATATACTTACGGTGAAATTGAACATGTGCTTCAGGATTTGCTTCGTGAGCAGGTCTCTATCCGTAATATCGTCGCAATCCTTGAGACTCTTGCCAACTATGGAAATTTACCCCACAACAATTGGCTTTTGGTCGAGAAGGTACGCGAGGCGTTGGGACTGCAGATTTGTCTGCAATATATAGATCCCCATGACCCAAACAAAAAATTAAGTGTCTTGCAGGTTTCTCAGTCGGCATCTGAAAAAATCCTGCAGCATTGTGTCGTTCCTAATGATGGAAGCAGACCTAGCCTTGCCTTTGATCCTGTTGACTCGCGCCACTGGATTAGTTCTGTCAGTTCTGCGATTGCTTCGGTCCGTGAGCGAAATTATTTCCCTATTTTGCTTTGTGGAACGGCTGAGGTTCGCCAGCTTGTCTATCACTCAATCATCCGGGAAATGCCAGGTACGGTGGTTCTTTCGGTGCGTGAAGTGGTCGCTGCTGGTAAGAGTGTTAATCTGGAAATTCTTGGAGAAATAAATGTATAACGAAGGTATTGGCTTAGCTGAAGTAAAAAAATCCTCTCCATCTCCCTATACTGGAATTACCGGATATTCTAGGAAGGATGGTGAGATTCTGACAATTGTCGGAAAGGATTTTGAAGATTGTAAGCAGAAGTTATTCAGAGAGTATGGTCGTAATTATACGATTGTAGGTCGCCGTCCTAAATTTATAGGCGGATTTCTCGGCTTCGGTCAGAAAGAAGGCCTGGAAGTGCGGTATACAATCGGTCTGCAAAAACAGGTTTCACCGCAAGAGGAATTTCAGCGGAATCGGGATGAGATTCTCAATAAAGCTGGAACTTCTGTTACGAATACTATGCAGATTGCCAATATCGATAAAAAAATCAATGATTTTGAAAAAAAGATGGAGCAGAAACTCAATGATATTGCGAATGCGACCAGAGCGGGAGATAAGCCAGAGTCAATTCAAAAAATTGAAGATTTGCTTCAGGAAAACGAATTTACTTTCTCATATATAAATAAAATCACCACACGATTGAAGGCTGAGCTTTCTGTTGATCAGCTGGAGAACTTTGATTTTGTGCAGAAGAAAGTTATCGATTGGATTGGTGAGTCAATAAGTATAGCTCCAAAACTTCCCCACACATTTCCCCATGTTGTTATCGTCGTCGGTCCTACAGGGGTGGGCAAGACAACGACTATTGCGAAATTTGCAGTTAATCTCATAAAAGAAGCTCATGAAAAAAATGAGCCCCGTCCAAGAATCCGTATGCTTACGACCGATCATACGCGAGTGGGGGCTGTCGAGCAGATTAAGCGTTATGGCGATGTCATGGAGATTGCCGTTGACAAAGCAGAAACAGCCGATGATGTTAAAAAAATCTTTGATACCTATAAGGACAATCTCGATGTGCTTTTCATTGATACGCCGGGATATAGCCCGAAAGATTTTGAGAATCTCGGAAAAATGCGAAAAATGCTGGAGGTTCAGGGTTTTCATCCGGATGTTTACCTTGCGGCTACGGCATCTTCAAAGGCCCGCGATTTGAATTCGATTATTCAGAATTATGAGGTCTTTAATTTCTCATCTGTTATTATTACAAAATGGGATGAGACTTCTGCAATCGGCAATGTAATCAGCGTTCTTTCAGAAAAAGGAAAATCAGTTTCATATATCACTGACGGACAGACCGTTACTAAAAACATAGAGCGCTCTTCTGTAGTGAGGTTTTTAACAAATTTACACGATTTTACCGTAGACCGTAATCATATAGACGAAAAATTCCCGGAGGATAAGTAATATGGAAGACCAGGCACAGGAACTCAAAGAAATGATGTCTAATAACCGCAAGACGAGAATTATCGCCATCACGAGCGGTAAAGGTGGTGTCGGAAAGTCAAATCTTTCCGTCAATATGGCGATTGCCTATGCCCAGCAAGGGAAAAAAGTCATCCTTATTGACGGTGACTTGGGTATGGCCAATGTCAATGTTCTTATGAATATTGTTCCCCAGTATAATCTTATGCAGGTCATCAACAAGCAGAAGACCATGCAGGAAATCATCACTGATACGGAATTCGGAATCAAATTCATCGCAGGTGCGAACGGTTTTTCAAAAATCGCTAATCTCACTGTGGATGAGCTGGATTATTTCGCAAAACAGTTTGCCATGCTGGGAAATGCCGATATAATCATTATTGATACAGGTGCTGGTATCGCCAACAATGTATTGCAGTTCGTTGCCGCCGCAGACGAGGTTTATGTCGTCACGACCCCAGAACCGACTGCAATCACAGATGCTTACGGCATAATAAAAATCATCACGACCGAACTTGTTGACCGGGAGACAAATATCAAATTGCTCGTAAACCGCGTTCATTCTGCCGATGAAGGTAAGCGAATCTCCGAGCGAATCATCAATATTGCGGCTCAGTTCCTCAATTACAAGGTTGACTATATCGGCTTTGTCTATGATGATCCGGTTGTTCAGGCTTCTGTTATCCGTCAAAAACCTTTTATCGTAGTAAATCCGACTTCAAAGCCTGCTCAATGTATCAAGCACATTGTAGGACGAATCGAAAAAAGTGATAACGGAAACGCAGAGGGAGTATCAAACTTCCTCAAGAAATTCCTGCATAAAAATGAATAAAGGTTTTTTTCAGAAAAGAGGGGCTAAGTCAATAAAAAACTTGACCTAATGAATTTTCTGATTTAAACTTATATATGGGAGGAAAATATGATAAACCCGAAAAATATATGCATCTGTAGCTTGGTCGGGTTTCTTCTGTCTTTTTTTATCGGACTGTTTTCTGATGTTCGTTTTGCTCATGTCTTCTTGCGTGCTTTTTGTTTCGCGCTTGTTTTCGGAGCATTGTGCGTTGGTATAACATTCCTTTATCAAAAATTTCTTTCCATTGATAACGGTTCTTTCTCCGCTGAAAGCGATGCTTCGGGTGCAAAAACGAGTGGCAGTGTGGTAAATATTGTTGTGGACGATTCAGCACTCCCTGATGACGGAATGGCTCCGAATTTCACGATTTTGAATAATCGTACTGACTTAACGGCTGAGAAGCCTGAGGTGAAAGAGGAGGGGCTTTCCGATAAGGATGATTCAGAGGAATCTGCGGCACCAGACTCATCAGGCGAAAGTCTTTCAGAACCGTCTTCGTCAGAGACTGCTTTCAAACCGGTGAGTCTTGCGAGCGCCTCTTCAAAAAATGATGAGCCTGTCGCCGAGCCATCTGCTCCTCAGTCTCGTGTTATGGATGAAGCTTCTGCTTCCACCGAATCTTCTTCGGTCGAAAAACTTGATGAATTGCCTGATGTCGGTTCCATATCCATGGATTCTGTCGATGATTCGAGTTCCCCCGTTTACGAAGATGAAATTGTAAGTGATTCGGAATTTGCTTCTGGAGGCTCTTCCATGAAAGAGCAGCCTATAAGCGGTGACACGAATGTGATGGCAAAAGCGATTCAGACATTATTGGCAAAGGATAATAGTTAAAAAGGGTGATATATGGATAATACTAAAACGCAATTTATCAACGATGAAGAAGAAGACGCACTCTGGGAAGAATTTAAAAAAACAAAGTCATCTGTGCTTCGGGATAAAATCATCCGTAAATACATGCCTTTGGTGAAATATGTTGCGGGAAAAGTTTCAATCGGTCTTCCTGCAAGTATGGAATTCGATGATTTGGTCGGTTTCGGACAATTTGGACTTCTCGATGCAATCAGCAAATATGATTTGGACAAAAAAGTAAAATTCAAGACCTATGCGGTTACCCGAATCCGAGGTGCAATTTTTGATGAGATGCGTCAGCTGGACTGGGTTCCCCGTTCTGTCCGTCAGAAATCCCGTGAAATCGAGGATATTATCGCAGGTCTTGAGTCAAAGTTGTCTCGTCCGGCGACCGATGAAGAAATCGCAAAAGAAATGAATCTTTCTGTCGAAGAGTATCAGCATACGGTGATGAAGGTGAGCGGAACGAGCGTTCTTTCCCTTAATGATGTCTGGTATTCTGGTGATGACAGTGACCATCTGTCAATCGGGGATTCAATTGAATCTCCCCAGAGCCTTAATCCTGATGTTCAGGTCGAACGGGAGGAAATCCGAAAGGTCATTATTCAGGCGATTAATGAACTGCCCGAAAAAGAAAAAATGGTAATAGTCCTGTATTACCACGAGGACTTGACATTCAAAGAAATCGGTCAGGTTCTGGATGTCTCTGAGTCGCGCATTTCTCAGCTTCATTCTACTGCCAACCTTCATCTTAGGGCAAAACTGACCAATTTCAGAAAGGGAATTTTCTAGTTTTTATGATTACGCTTGATACTATTCGTAAAGATTTAGCGGGTTTTCTCGAAAAGGACAAGGAAATCAAGTTCATTGAGGTGAGGGCTGATACGCTTGATGAAGCCCTTGCCGATGCCGCCGTCCAGTTTGATACCCGTGTTGCAAATTTAGAGTATGAAGTTATCGAGCGAGGTTTTGATGGTTTTTTGGGGATTGCTAAAAAACCCTGGTACCTAAAAATCTATCAGAATCCTGATGTGGTCAAAAAGGTCGTTGTCGGTAAAAACGGTGAGGTTATTGATTCCGAAGAAGAAGAGAATGTCGAAAAAATTATATCTCGTGACGGTGATTTCTTTATCCATCATTTTGGTACAGAAATCATGCTTAAAGTTATCCTTCCTCTGGGAGAAGGAAAAGCCGTCACAGAAGATTCTGTTCTTGAAACTCTGAACCGGCCTGATACAAAATCTTTTGATGAGCAGCTTGTCCGTTCACTGGTAAAAAATGGTACAAATGATACTTATGCCGCTATTGGCGAATACAACCACGATCCTTCTGCTGATGCGATTTTTGTCATTGATATATCTTCCGATGAGTTAAAGGCAACTGCAACCATAAACCCGCCTTCTTTAGCTGGAGCCGACATTACCCCGGAGCAGATTAAACAGGCTCTCAATCAGCAGGGAGTTGTTGCTGGTATTTCTGATGAAAAAATTCAGGCTTTGGTGGATAAGCCTTCCTATAATGAGCCTGTCGTTGTCGCTGAAGCTGTCCTTCCTGTTGACGGAAAAGATGCCTATATTACTTATAACTTTGAGACAGACCGCTCAAAAATTCGCGCTAAACAGGCCGCAAACGGTCAGGTTGACTTTAAAGAGCTTAATCTCATTCAGAATGTTGTTGAAGGTCAGCCTTTGGCACAAAAAGTTCTCGCACAGCAGGGAAAAGCAGGAAAGACTCTCTACGGACGCTATCTCGAAGCAAAAAATGGTCGGGATATCCAGCTTCCTCTGGGAAAAAATGTCCGTGTTGATAGTGACGGAAGGACGATTCTGGCCGCTGCAAACGGGCAGGTTCTTCTTATCAATGACAAAGTGTGCGTTGAGCCGATTATGGAAGTCGATGGTGTCAATATCAAGACAAGAAATATCACTTTCCTGGGAACTGTCATTGTAAAAGGGGCTGTGGAAGACGGTTTCAATGTCAAGGCATCTGGCAATATCGAAGTTTCCGGCACGGTTGGAAAGTGTACTCTTGAATCAGATGGCGATATTATTGTTTCTTCAGGTGTTATCGGTCGCGATGAAGGAAAGATTATCTGCGGCGGCTCACTTTGGGCAAAATTCATTCAGAATACCACGGTTCAGGTTGAGGAAAATGTCATTGTGACAGACTCAATAATGAATAGTGAGGTTTCTGCTCAAAAGAAAATTATCCTCAACGGAAAGCGTGCCCAGATTACTGGCGGTAATGTTTTTGCCACGGAATGCGTTCTTGCGAAGAATATTGGCTCTGAAGGCGGTGGTACGGAAACTGTTGTTTCTGTTGGTTTCGATCCGCGGGCGAAAAAGCGTCTGGAAGAGCTTCTTGAAATGCAGAACAACAATGTTAAGCTTCTTGATGATTTGGAACTGAATATCGCCACCCTTGAAAATATGAAAAAAGTCCGCAAATCTCTTCCAAAAGAAAAAGAAGAGAGCCTTATTAATCTTAATGAGCAGAAAAACGAAATTCTTGAAGAGAATGTTCAATACAATGCAGAAATTGAAAAAATACAGGCTCGTTTGCGAGAGCTCAAGAATATCGGAAAGGTTTATGTCGCTGGCACAGTGTATTCCGGCGTAAAGATTTATGTCCGCGATGAAAAGGATGAGGTTAGGGCTGATGCAAAAAGCGTTACATTCTTCTATGAAAACGGTTTTGTCCGTCGTGGAAAATATGAGCAGCCAAATCTTGAGGACATAAAAGGTCCGGAGGGATACAGCTAATGGGTGTCTCTCCGATTGATTTGCAAACAATGTACGCAAATATGAATAATGTTGCCCGCTCGGTTTCCCATCAGCAGCAAGGACTTGTTCTTGCCCAGCAGCTACAGGAAGCAAAAATTATTCAGCAGAACAGCGAAAAGGCGGCTCAGGTTCATAAAACTGCGGACAATGAGGCAAAGTCAAGCGGAATCAAGGATGAGGGGCATCAGGGCTCTTCACACTATGGCTCTTCTGGTAAAAGAGGCGAATCGGAGCAAAAGGAAAATCCGCGCCGCGAATCAGAAATCCGTGAGTCTTATCTGGGAATTCATATTGATATTGAAAGGTAAAATCGAATGATTGTTGTTTTAGTTGCCGTTTTTTTCTGTGGTTTGAATATAATTCTTTGGGTTACGGCTTTTTTAAAGTTTAAGAAAATTTTTTCTACGGATGATATTATCGCTTCTACGAGAGAGCAGATGGATAATATGATAGCCGACATTAACCGGAATGCAGGGCGAAATATTGAAATTATTGAGGATAGGATTAAGCAGCTGAAACATGTGGTTGCCGAAGCCGACCGTCATCTTGAGAATGCCAGGCGTGAACTTGAGAACCAAAAAGCCCTTTCTTCTTATCAGCAGAAAATCGATTCTGTCGTCAATGAGCGAAAATCGGCTTCCGCGCAGACATCTCTTTCTTCCCGTGCCGCACAGCAGTATTTGCAAAATAAGAGTATTTCTTCTGGTATTCAGGGGGCTAATCGCTATGAGCTCACGGATGAAGGCTCGCGACACGCTCATTTCCAGCAGGTTCAAGGCGATTTGTTTGCCCAAGCTGATGACGATGAGAAAAAACGCATAGTTTCCGATACAGGCACAACTTTTACAGTTGAAAGTGACGGTTCTTCATATGCATCCGTTCCTCTCATTGGCGGAAATGTCACTTATGCGGATGAGCCTGTTCAGCCCAAAAAGAAATTTGCCCAGCTTGTCCGTGATTTGAGTCATACGGGCTACTCGGTTGAAGAAATTGCCAGCGAATTAGGCTCTTCCATTACAGAAGTTCAGCTGGTCCTTGAAATGGATTTAGGCTTTTAGTTTTTGATTTTCTTGATACCAGTGCTCAAGAATTTCCCATTCTTTTAAAAGTCTTTCCGTTTTCTCTTTTGCCACTTTTTGCAGAACCGGATTGTCGTTTCTTCTGTCAGGATGATAGTACATTAGCTTTTCCCTGTACAGTTTTTTTGCTTCTTCGTAATTGGCTTCTTCTGGTATTGAAATGAATGAAAGCGCGGATTTTACCCGCTCTGGAATCTGGGGGATTACGATGCTCTTTTTAGCTTCAGAGCCAGTTTTCTTTTTTGGGGAATGACTTTTTTCATGCTCAGAAGACAGGCTTTCCTGGCATGAAAAGGGCTCTTTAGCATCATGGGACTCGCGGAACGATGGAAGTTCGCCATTTTCAAGAGCCTCACTCAATAAACGCCCCAGTTTGTCATACATTGTCATCGAATTCCTCACTGAGCTCACGGAGAGCGTAGAGAGCATTTTTGTGTTTGGAAATTTCCTATGCTCTCTTAAAGCTCTGTGAGAAAATTAGATTACCGTGCCGGAAGGGATGACAGAGCCTTTTCGGATGACGATAATTCCTTCTGAACTATAGAATGAAACTCCGCTATCGAGTTTGTTTTCGCCGTCAGGGTAAGACTTGCCGTCAACATTAATCCGGACATTGTCGCCGATTGCAGCATCCTTATCTATGATAGCCTTCGCGATTTTGCAGTTCTTTCCGATACCGATGTCTGGTCGGCCAGATTTTTTATTCTCGGCTTTTGTCTCATCGTTCTCGTAATAGTCTGCGCCCATAGTGATTACGCCGTTAAGCTCGCTTCCTTCGCGGATAATAGTTCGAACGCCGACAACCGATTTTGTGATTGACTTAGCATTGATAACCATGCAGCCTTCGGTGAGAAGTGAGTTTTCGATGTGAGGCGCGCCGTTGATTTTTGGCGGAGGAAGGTTTCGCATATGGGTGTAAATTGGAGCGTCAGCATCGTAGAAATTGAATGGCGGAAGGTCGAGGGTGAGATCCAGAGTTGAGTTGTAGAAACTGCGGATTGTACCGATATCTTCCCAGTAGCCGTCAAAGACATATGAGTTGACTTTTTTGTTTTTGATAGCACGGGGGATGATTTCTTTGCCGAAGTCAGTGAACTCGTTGTCGAGCATTTCTTCCATTGTTTTTGCATTGAAAATGTAGATACCCATTGAGGCGAGGTATTCTTTTTCGGCAGGCAAGTCACCCCGGGCATTTTCCGGAATTTTCCAGTTGCCGCTCTTTAAGACATCGGCAGATGGTTTTTCGATAAATTCGGTGATTGCTTTTTTTGCATCGATTTTCATGATTCCGAATCCAGTTGCATCCCGCTCGTTAACAGCCGTAGTCGCAATTGTAATATCGGCACCGCTTGCAATGTGGCTGTTCATGAATGCCTTTAAATCCATGCGGTAAAGCTGGTCTCCAGAAAGGATGATGTAGTGGGTCGGGTTCTGAGAGCGGAAATGAACCATGTTCTTTCGGACTGCATCTGCCGTACCTTCAAACCAGCCGGAGTGTTCAAGTGTCTGCTCTGCTGCCAGAATCTCTACGAAGCCCTTTGAGAAATGGTCGAAATTGTATGAGCTTGTGATGTGGTGGTGAAGCGAGGCTGAATTAAACTGCGTGAGCAGATAAATCTTTCGGTATCCAGAGTTGATACAGTTTGAGATTGGGATGTCAACGATTCTGTATTTTCCGCCAAAGGGAACGGCCGGCTTGGAGCGTTCTTTTGTAAGAGGGTAAAGTCGTGTTCCTTTACCGCCGCCCAAGATGATTGCCAAAACGCGTGGTTCTTTTGAATTTGCCATATTATTTACGCTCCTAAAAATTATGTTTTTTTAATCCTTATTCAATAATCATAAACCTAAAGAAAAGAGATTGCAAATTTTTTCTGCGAGAATTTTGTAGTTACGGAATGAATCTTATGCTATGATATAGCAGGCTTGTTCATGAACCGCCGGTAGTAAATCTGGTGGAGTTTTCGGTCGCAAGTGTTTTTTATGCTCAGAGAGTTTGGCTCAAATGTTAAGGCTTATTTTTCTTCTCTTCCTTACTTGATTGGATATATCGGGCGGGTTTTCGTCTCGTCCACTGCCTTTGTCAGGCGGGTAAAGGCAGCCCGAAAAGTCGTAATCATGCAGCTTTTATTTACATTCATTGAGGCTCTTCCTATTATAGCCGTTCTCTCTATAGCCCTGAGCTCTGCGATTTATATAATCGGATATTCCTTTTTGCTTTCAATCGGGCAGGGGGCTTTGATTTATAATCTGCTTGCTGTAATTGTCATGAGGGAGCTCGGACCTCTGCTTGTGGCTTTTGTCGTAACGGCTCGCTCTGCTACAGCCATTGCCACGGAGCTTGGCGGAATGGTCACTTCCCACCAAATCGAGAGCTTTATTTCCTGTGGAATAGATCCCATTGATTATCTGGTGGCTCCCCGTTTTATCGGTGTCACCCTTTCGGTTTTCTTTTTGACCCTTTATTTTTCTTTTTGCGGCATTCTGGGACCCGCGATTATTTCTCAGTTCTTTAATCCTGTCGCATCCTACGGTTATCTTCCAAATCTTATTAAAAGCGTAAAAATATTCACTCTTTTTATTTCCATTATAAAAAGTCTGGTATTCGGAATGATTATTTCAATTACTGCGACTTATTATGGTTTTAATGTTGAGAGGGCATCTACAGAAGTTCCTATTGCAGGAATTCAGGCTGTTTCAAAATCTTTTGTCGGAATCATCTTTGCGGATGTGCTTATCATTATCTTGTCGGCTCTTTAGGAGGTCTTTTGTGTCGCTGATAAAAACCGAAGACATTCATTTTAACTCCCGTGGAAACGAGGTCGTAAGGGGCATTGACATCGAAATAGAGGCAGGAACGGTTACAGGACTGACAGGAAAGTCTGGTAGCGGCAAATCAACTCTTCTAAAACTGCTGGCAGGAATCCTTGTTCCAAGTTCTGGTAAAGTCTTCTATAAGGATACTGATATTCAGCTGATGAACCAGCAGAAAAACAAGAAATTCCGCAAAGAGTGCGCCTTTGTTTTTCAGGATTCAGCCTTATGGGCAAATCAGGATATTCAGCAAAATCTCAATCTTCCCCTGCAGACTCATAATCCGAAACTTTCCCAGGAAGAACGCCTTGACCGTATCCATGAAATCTGTGACTTGGTGAAATACAATCGTCCTTTGAATTTAAGGCCTGTTGATCTGTCGATGGGGGAGCAGAAAAAAATTGCTTTTGCCCGTGCCCTTATCAATAAGCCGGAAGTGCTTTTTCTTGATGAATGTACAGAATCCCTTGACCGAAAGGGCGGTGAGAATATTTTAAAAATCCTGCGCTCTTTTATTGATGATGGAAAAACAATTGTGTATGTCAGCCACAGTTCTGTCTTTATC
Source organism: Treponema sp. (assembly GCA_017468745.1). Taxonomy (GTDB): domain Bacteria; phylum Spirochaetota; class Spirochaetia; order Treponematales; family Treponemataceae; genus Treponema_D. The sequence continues at coordinate 17,539 of JAFUHS010000034.1, forward strand.
TCAGCAATCGGTGGACGGATTCATGTTATTGAAGAAGGTTTGTTATCCGACTAGAATAGCATTAGTGGATTCAGAAAGTTCGCTTTTTGAGCCATCTGATTAATAAAGTATGAAATTTAAAATTCGACATTCTGACCAAATCGTAGGATTTTTCTCTCTGCTTATTCTTGCGGCACTCATTGTTTTTATTATTGCTTTGGGGGCGAGTCAGAGTTGGTTCGTCAAAAAAAATTCTTACTACACATATTTTACCTCTGGCTCAGGTTTTTCTGTCGGTATGGATGTTTCTTACAAGGGCTTTTCTCTCGGAAAAATAACTGATGTCAAGCTTGAAGGCTCTGATGTCCGAGTGGAATATTATATTCTGGGGGAATACAGCGAGTATGTAAAAGAAAATTCCCTCGTTGAGTTGATTACAAGCCCAATTGGGCTCGGCTCATCATTTGTCTTTCACCCTGGAAAAGGGCCTGATTTGCTGCCGTCAGATTCTGAAATTTACAGGATTGATTCTCTGACTGCCCGGGAAATAATAGAAAGCAAGAAAATCCGTCTTGACAAGCAGGAAGATTCGATTGGTGTCCTCATGAAAAAGGTCTCGATGATTCTTGATAATGTGAATATGCTCCTTTTCAATGTAAACGGTGCTGTTTCCGGCAGGGGCGACACACCCCTCAGACAGATTGTCGGAAATGTCAACGAGATTACAAAAAATTTGTCCCTGCTCACCAAAACCCTTAATTCTGAGGAAGGACCAGTTCCGGCTTTGCTGGGAAATGAACTTACTGTCAGCCTGACTGAAGTTATGAAAAATATCTCTGAGGTTTCCACGGATCTTGCCGCTATTTCAAAAAACGCCAGCGATATTATAAGCAGTGCTTCTCCTGAAGTGGAGACAGCTTTGGTTCAGCTTAATTCGGTGCTCATTGAAGTTCAGGATGTTCTCACGGGTGTAAAGAACAATCCGCTCATCCGTGGCGGCGTTCCTGACAGGACGAAGGGCAAATCCTCTACAAGCCAGCTGCGAAGCGAGGATTTCTAATCATGAAAGGTTTACGCCATTTTTTTCTGCTTTATCTGTTTTTATTCATTGCCTGTTCCTCTTCGCCAAAAAGGATAATGCTGGTAAGCGACAGTTCAAATGTGGCGTATTCTCAGCTTGAAGAGGCTAATAACAGTATTATTGCCGGAAAATATTCCCGGGCTTATAATCTTCTTTCTTCAGGCTATAACCTTGCCCTTTCTGTCGATAATACGGATTTGCTTTGTAAAATCCTTCTTTCTGGAATCGTCTATAAAATTTCCAGTCCCGAAAAGTCAAGTCTGCCGCAAGGCTCTGACTCTGTTTCCCCCGCAGAAAGCGAGAGTTTTCTTCTTCAACATAAAGAAAGCTTGCTTTCTCAGGCAAAAAAACTTGCCGGCCGCTCGGAGTCAAAAAAGCTGCTCTCAGATCTCTGTGCGGTTTATGATGTCCGCATCCGTCTGGAGAATGAGAAACTGGCGGAAAACGGTCGTATTGATTCCGGTAAAAAAAATGACTGGCTCTCTGTCCTTGATGATGTGCAGCCGGGCGTTTCAAAAGAGTCCTACTATCATGCCTATCTTTACCGGACGAAAGGAGATGTCTGTATGGCAGGAGGCGACTATTCTCTGGCTCAGGACTACTATGCCGAGGCGGCGAAAATTCACACGAAAGAACGCTATCTTCTTGAGATTGGGCTTGACTGGTACTGTCTTGCCCGTGCCTGTTCTTTAGGCGGGAAAAAATCTGAGGCTCTTTCGGCGATTCAGACTGCATTGAAATACGACAAGGATGCGGAAAATAGTCTGGGAATCGCCTCTGATTATCTGGCATGTTCAAAGATTCTGTTAAAAGGTAATCCCAGCGAAGAAGATAAAAAACTCTCGGCAGAGCTTGCCCTTTGGTCAGAGAAAATTTTACGCGCTGGCGGTCTTCTTGAGACTTTTTCGGGGGTGGCGGAATAGTTTAGTTGCATGAAAGCGATTTTGCTATTACAATAAATCAAGTGAATTCTGAATATACGATTGTGCTTGCAGACGCTGACCTTCTTTCCAGAGTCTGCGGCACAAATGACAGTAATTTGAAACTCATTGAGCAACACATCGGAGTGCCTGTTTTTACCCGGGGAAACGAGATTTCTATTTCCGAAGAAGACCCCCGCGTGCAGCAGGAATTTAAATTCATCATTGACCGAATCGTTGATGAAATTTCAGATTCAGGGGATTCTTCTTCCGACTTAATCCATTCCATTCTAAATACGGGCTTTGTTCACGGTGTCGCTGACACTGACTTTAATGCCGCCCGATATGCGATTTCAATTCCCGGAGCGGTGCGAAAAATTTATCCCAAAACGCGGAATCAGGCCGAGCTTGTGCGTGCTTTCCGAACAAACAATATGGTTTTTGCAGAGGGACCTGCCGGAAGCGGAAAAACTTTCCTTGCCGTTGCAGAGGCTCTTTCCCTTGTTCTCTCCAAAAAAATAAATTCCATCGTGCTTACCCGTCCAATTGTAGAGGCAGGGGAGAGTCTGGGCTTTTTGCCCGGCGATTTGGAAGACAAAATCAGTCCTTACCTTCGGCCTCTTTATGATTCAATGAACGCCTGCCTGCCTCGTGAAATAGTGCATAAGCTTACAGAAAATGGTATCATTGAAGTGGCTCCCCTCGCATATATGCGCGGACGAACTTTAAATAACTGTGCGGTCATCTTGGATGAGGCGCAGAATACAACGACAGAACAGATGAAGATGTTCCTCACCCGTATGGGCGAGAATTCAAAGGTCTTTATCACTGGAGATATAACACAAATTGACCTTCCAAAGCGTTTTACATCGGGGCTGGTTCATGCGATGAGGATTCTGGATGGAATCTCAGAAATCGGTATGGTTCGCCTTACAGGAAGCGATGTGGTTCGTTCTGAACTGGTCAGAAAAATCGTACAGGCGTACGAAAATGAGGTAAAAAATGATTAAAGAAAAAAACGAAGAGGGCGGAATTTCTCTTTTCCTCTCTTCGATAGGGCATTTTATTTCAAAAAACTGGCGTTTCATCCTCGCTTTCTTCCTTACATTCGCTACAGCCACGGCAATTGTTTGGTATGATGCTAACACTACCGAGACTCTCGCTTCCTTTGCTTTGGAGGAATATGAGGTTGGACAGGTCGCTGATAAAACGATTTATGCCACGAAAAACCTTCCTGAGGATGTTCAGTATCCGGTTGCCATCGAAAAAGGCGAGAAAGTTATCCGAAAGGGATTCCCGATTACCGAGGAAGAATATTTTAAATTGCAGAAAATGGCTGATTCGCCTATCTATGTGGATTACCGTGCATTCTGTGATAAAATCCTCTATTTGATTCTCGTAGCGGTTTTGTGGATTGTGCTTTTTAATCCTGTCTTATTGCGGCGGAAAGTCGAGGTAAAAGAAGTCATTCTGGAGTGCCTGCTTTTTCTGCTCGTCTTCTTTACCACATCTTTTGGAATGAAAAATGCGATTTTCCAAAATCCTTTTACCCTTCCTGTGATGATTCCTTCGGTTTTCTCTGCATTTTTGATTGCGATTCTTTTCGGACAGACTTCAGCCCTCTTTTTTGCTGTCATTCTTTCCTTGGGCGTGTTGGGGGCTTCCGCATTCCAGATTGTTCCCGCCTTGTACACTCTTGCTGTCTGCGTTTCATCTGCCCGAATCGTTATGAAAATTGAACGGCGAATCGATATGGTTTTTGCCTCTATCATGCAGGCCGTATTGAGCATCGTTTTCATCGTCTTCTTTAAAGTCATGTTCAATTCTGACTTTAATGATGCGGTTTTCATTTTCCCTGGAGTAGCATTCAACTCTTTCCTTTCCGGAATTCTTGTTCTTGGTTTCCTTACTCCCCTTGAGTCAATAATGAATACGGCTTCTGTTTTCCGTCTTATGGATTTAAGTGATCAGAACGCGCCTGTCTTACGGAAATTGCTCCTTACTGCCAGCGGAACTCATCAGCATTGTATGATGGTAGCCCAGCTGGCCGAAAATGCCTGTAAAGAAATCGGGGCAAATGCTCTTCTTGCCCGTGTGGGTGCCTATTATCACGATATTGGCAAAATGGAGCATCCTGAATATTTCACCGAAAATAACATTGATAGTGCCAACAAGCACACTGACTTGAACCCGTCACTTTCTGTTTCGGTGATTAAAAGCCATATCAAACTTGGTGTGGAGAAGGCTCACCAGCTCCGTCTTCCCCAGCAGATTATCGACATTATAGCAGAGCATCATGGTAACAGCGTTATTACCTATTTCTATAACAAAGCCAAAGAAAAAGACGAGAATGTAAGTCCGGGGGATTACTCATATCCCGGAACCCCGCCTGCATCAAAGGAAAGCGCGGTTGTCATGCTGGCAGATGTCTGCGAGGCGGCCTGTAAATCCCTTGAAAAGCCTACTGCCCAGCGGCTTGAAAAATTCATTCAGGAGCTTATAAACGCAAAAATCGAAAGCGGTCAGCTCGACAATTCTGCCCTTACTTTCGGTGAGCTTACTAAAATCCGTGACATTTTCGTTCGGATTCTTGCCGCATATTATCATGGACGAATCAAATATCAGAATCAGCGTGATCCAGATGCGACTGGCGATGCAGAAAACGGCGATAAGTCCTTCACCAGTGAAAAGGACAAATCTGTCTCTTCTGAAAAAGATAAATCCGCTTCAAGCGAGGCTAAGGGGAAATAATGGCAAACAGGATTTTGATTTCACTGCAGGAAGATTTCTCTGCGCCCGACTGGTTCAGCGAAGAAAAAATCAGCGCTTATGTTCAGTCAGTTCTCTCTAAATTGGGTTTCGACGGGGAGGAAATTTCAATCCTCTTCTGTAATGACGACTACATTCATGAACTGAACAAAAACTATCGCGATATTGATTCTGCCACGGACATCCTCTCTTTTGAGAACGGTGAGAAATACACTGATGAGGAAGGCGAGTGGCTTGAAGCCGGGGACATAGCTCTTTCCCTTGAAACTCTTCCTAAAAATGCCGATTATTTTAAGGTGAGCGAGAACGAAGAGCTGAAACGCCTTCTGATTCACGGAATCCTGCACCTGAACGGCTATGACCACGGAGAAGAGCATATTGAGAGTGGAGTCGCGCCCAGTGATGAAATGCTTGTTTTGCAGGAAAAAATTTTGTCAGACTTTGGAGAAGTAAAGTTAATATAATCAACAGATTAGCACAGATGACGAGCTGTTATTTATTTTAATCCGTGAGAATCTGTGTCAATCTGTGGATAAAAAAAATAAAGGAAACAGTATGGGATTATTTAAATTCGGTAAAAAGAAAGACGAGGACTATCACTCCAGTAACGCCGCCAAGTCAGAAAAAACTGCTGATTTGGATCGGGCACAAGAGGAAATTCTCATCGAAGAGAAAAAGGACATGATAAAGGGAATCGAGGATCTCTCTGAGACTACGGTCAAAGAGGTTATGATTCCGCGAATTGATGTTGATTTTATTTCAATCGACACCCCTGAAGAAGAATTACTTGAAAAAATTGCGGCCAGCGGACATTCCCGCTTTCCTGTTTACAGCGAGTCAATCGACAATGTAACGGGAATTCTCTATGTAAAGGACATACTCAAAGCCTTCTCTAAAAAAGAAAAGGTTGACCTGCAGAAAATCACGAAAAAAGCATATTTTATTCCTGAATCAAAGAAAATCGACGGTCTCCTGCGTGAATTCAAGCGCCGTCACCAGCACATCGCCATTGCAATTGATGAGTACGGCGGAATTTCCGGCATCGTCTGTATGGAAGACATCATCGAGGAAATCGTCGGTGACATTCAGGATGAATTCGACAACGAAAAAGAAGACATTGTTTCTTTGGGCGAGAATGTCTGGCTTTGCGATGCCCGGGTTGACCTGGACGACCTCAACGAGGCTCTTGAGTCTTCTTTCCCCACTGAGGATTTTGATACTCTTGGCGGTTTCGTGCTTGATTTGTTCGGCCGCATTCCTGTCAAATACGAAAAGATTGACTACGAGAATTTTGATTTCATCGTGCAGGACATGGAAGGTCACAGGGTTAATCTCATAAAGGTTATTAAAAAGCCTGTTGAAAGTGAAGAGTGATTTGACGCGGATAAAAGCAGATGCACGCGGATAATCTGTGTAAATCTGCCGTTAAAAATCACCGATAATCAAAGAGATATGAAGCCGATTTTTAAAATTTTTGTCTGTTTTTTTGTTTTTTCTCTCGCTTCTTTTGCTTTTTCCCAAAATGCCAGTGCTCTCCGCCTGTTTGAGCGGGGACTGGAAAAGCAGGGGCTTGAAGATTATTACGGGGCAAGTGAGGATTTTCAGCAGGCTCTTCAGGTAAATAAATCCTACGGTGACGCCTGGTTTCATCTTTCTCAGGTGACATATGCTTTGGGAGATTATTCTCTCGCCCTGTCATATCTGGAGGAGGCTGATAAATATGCAAAAAATCGCAGCGACATTCAGAATTTACGGGGACTTATACTAATTGCTTTGGGGAAGCTTGAAGAAGCGAGAAGCGTATTTTCTGATGTTTTAAAGAAATATCCCAATGACATTGATTCCCGTTTCGGTTTGGCTGAACTGGATTTATTCTCTGGAAGTTTTATCGGGGCAAAAAATCAATATGAGGATGCTCTTAAGAGGCAGGGGCATAATCGTAAGGCTCTTCTTTCCCTTGCCCTTATCAGCGAAGAAATGGGGAATCATGATCGGGCCAGAGACTATATTGATCAGGCACTCCGCTTTCATTCTGGCGAGGCAGAGGTACACTATCTTGCGGCTTACCTTGATGCGAAACAGGGGGATTTTGCTGATGCAGAAAAGCGTGCCAGAGCTGCTCTTCAGATAAATCCTGAATATACAAAGGCTTATATCATTCTCTCATCGATTTTGTACTCTCAGAAAAAATATGATGATGTAATCGATTTATGCGATTATCTTACGACGAGCAACAGGAACACAAGCGAAGCGTGGTATTTGAAAGGTCTGGCCCAAAACAGAAAGGGAGACTGGAAGCTTGCTGTTGAGACATGGGGCTCTGCTCTTGAAATAAATCCCTATGATGAGGTGATGAGGGGAGCGCTTGAACTTCTTATTATTAAGAATCTGCCTGTTGAAGACTCTCTTCGTGTAAGATGGTCTGACTTTCATGCTCAAAAAGGCCGTGATTTTGCGAAATCTTTCTTTGGCGAGGAAGCCCGTTATGAATACCAGCGTGCTCTCAAAATCAATCCGTTTAATGACCGGGCCAGAGCGGAATTTGCCGAATTATTGGGACATGCAGGTCTTAATGAAAATTATCTGAATCAGCTCAAGTTTATCAGACAGAATCAGGAAAAAAATTCTGCTGAAAAAAATGCAGATTCAAAGCTTACGCCAGAACAGAAAAAAATAAACGATATCGTCGAGGCCTATGAGTCTCTCATGAAATACTCCCTCGGCGCAAAATGGGGTGTTGACCCATTCTATCTTGATAAGCTGCGCTGGCATGTGGGCTTGTATTATACTAAATCGCCTGTCCAGCTTTTGCATTGTGATGCAGAGGAAATTGCAGCCAGTATGTGTGCGGATGTTTTCTCTGGTATCGCTTCAACGGCTGTTGAGGTGCAGAATCAGCCCGTTTCTGGATACGGTGAGGCTTATCGTCTTGCCCGGAAAAATAAGCTTGATTATTTTGTCCTTCTATCTGTTGATGAGAGCGAGAGGGAAATCACTTTGAGTGCGACCGTTTATTCGGGACGAACTGGCACTGAAACAGCGAAATTTTCTTCATTCAGAACTGGAAATGATAAATTCTCGGCAGTTCTTCGCGCTTTCCGACGGGATTTGCTTGATATTCTTCCTGTGCGGGGCAAGATTATCAAAAGAAGCGTAAATGAAATTCTCGTGGATTTGGGAAGAGTCGAAGGAATGAAAGAAGGCGTTGTCTTAGATGTAATAAAAGATGGCAAAATCCTTACTAGCGATAAAGGTCTTGGAGTCACCTTCGAAGAAAAAAATCTTTTGGGCTCAATAAAAATTTCTCAGGCTGGCGAGGAAATTGCTCAGGGAACGCTCTCTCTGAAAGGTTTTTATGATAGAGTGAATGTGGGGGATGAAGTACTGGTGCGCTTCTATCCTAACGAAAAATCTTCGGATGACGCACAGATTTCTGATAATGCTCCTGCCGCCGGTGAGAACGGAGTGCGGATTCTTCCTGAAGATGAAAAGAAAAAGCTTGATGCCCGGGAGATGGATTTAATAAAGACTCCGGCAATTATACAGCTTATCCGTGGTCTTAAAAGCTGAGTTTTTCTTTTGGAATTTGATAAAAATCAAGTGTGGAGTCAATCCATTTTTTTGAAAGCTCTGGCAGTTCATCTTCGATAAAAAGGAATAGTTCCAGAGCCTTTCTGTAATTCTTGCAGTAGTAATGGGATTGTGCAAGATAAAAAACCGCCCTTATCATGACGGCTGGTTCTCTGGTAATGCTCAGGAATGACCGCAAATCTTTGACAGAGCCTTTGTAGTCTCGCTTAATAAAATAGTTTTTGAGCGATTCAAAAAGAAAATAGTCGTCACCCTCTGGAGAAAGAACTAAGTCTTCTTCAAAAATATAGGGATTAAGAATCACAGGTTTTTTGACTGCGTATTTGCCTGCGAGTTTTCTACCTTCTGATTTTACTTTTGCGCTCAGTTTTGTGGGCGGAATGTCAAGGTCTGAGATTAAATCTAGATAAGGAAGGGGAAGTTCTCTCAGAAATCCCGGAACATACTGCTCTTCCGGTTCATTTACATCTTCAATATAGTCATCTGGCGGAATCAGGGAAACCGCTTTTACCGTCGCGTTGACTGTAGGAAAGAGCATATTGAAGAGACTGCCGTTTTTGTCACGGGCAATGAGTGCATAGTAGTAGGAACCGAAATGAGTGAGCTGATCTGTGTAGCTTGTAGTGTGGGCGGGAACTTCTGCTACCGGTTTTTCGGCTGAGATTGTTGATTTTAACTCGATGGGGCTGGTTGAGCGGAAGATGGCGATGCTCGCGGCTGAAAAATCCGATGGCACCTTCCATGTGAGATGGATTTTATTCACGCCGATTTTTTGAGCGTCGATGCTTGTACAGAGGGGGCGGGATTCAATCTTTTGCCCGTAGGCGGAAATGCTTATGGCGGCTAAGAGAATGCAAAAACAAGATTTTAGAGAATTCCTGAAAAAACAGGGCATATCTTTATTTTGCAACAAAAAGAGCGGTTTGACAAGATAAATGCTATGTTTTATTCTATATTGATGTTTGTGTCCGTGGTTCTTGATCCGGGGGGAATAGACAGTGCAAAAGCAATTGCCGAGATTCTTACCCGCTACAGTTTCAAAAAGATTCAAAAAGCCTGTTGGGAAAGTATGCAGATGAATGAAGCGCAGCTTTCTGTTCTCAAACGAGAGATTGATACTGTCACAGATTACTATGACACGCTGAGAATCTATCAGTTTCCCGTAAATTCAAATTTCGCTGTCACGGAATTGCGTCACAAGCAGTGGAAGCGGAGTGTCTACGGAGCAAAACCAAATTAAGGAGCATAAAATGTTAGAAGAACTTAAAGAACCGATTTCAAGTCTTGAAGAAGATATCAAAAATGTCTGGGGGCGTCTTTGACGCGCCTGCCATCGATAAAAAAATAGCCGAAACCGAAAAACTCACCGCCGCCGAGGATTTCTGGAATGATGCCGAAAAAGCCCAGAAGGTCATGAACGACCTCAAATTGCTTAAAGGCCGGGTTGAGCCATGGCGTGAGCTTTTACAGCAGATTGACGACATCAATACCCTGTATGATCTGGGAAGTGAGGGCGGGGATGACTCTGTAGAAGAAGAAATCCGCTCTGAGCTTGAGGCCTGCCAGAAAAAGTTTGAGGAGCAGAGCATCCTGAATCTTCTTTCAGGCGAAGTCGATAAAAACGGCTGCTTCCTTACGATTCACGCTGGAGCGGGCGGAACCGAGGCCTGTGACTGGGCTTACATGCTTTCGAGAATGTACATCCGCTGGGCAGAGAGGCACGGCTACAAAATGGAGACAATCGACTTGCAGGAAGACGAGGGGGGAATCAAGTCCACCACGATTCAGATTACGGGCGATTATGTCTACGGTCATTTAAAGGGCGAGGCCGGCGTTCACCGCCTGGTGCGAATCAGCCCATTTGACGCAAACGCGCGCCGTCATACATCTTTCAGCTCGGTCTTCATTTTCCCCATTCTTGACGACACGATTAAAGTCGACATCAGGCCGGAAGATTTGCGGGTAGACACCTACCGTTCAGGCGGAAAGGGCGGCCAGCATGTAAACAAGACCGACTCTGCCGTCCGCTTCACCCATATTCCCACCGGCATTGTCGTTCAGTGCGACAGCGAGCGAAGCCAGATTATGAACCGCCAGACCTGTATGAACCTCCTCAGGGCAAAACTCTACGCCCACTATGAGGAAGAGCGGGCCAAAGAAACGGCGAAATTCGGAGCGGAAAAAAAGGATATTTCCTGGGGAAACCAAATCCGCTCTTATGTCTTCCAGCCGTATACTATGGTAAAAGACCACCGCACGAAATTCTCCGTGGGCGACATTCAGGCTGTCATGGACGGAGACATCGACCAGTTCATCGATTCCTTCCTTCAGGCTCAGTGGAAGGGACTGCCCGTTGGCGGCGATGATGACGAAGATGACTTGTAATGAAGAAATTCTTTTTCATCCTTGCTTTCATATCCCTTTTCTCTTTATCCGCCTTTTCTGATAACTGGACTCTGGGCGTTATGGAGTTTTCCTTTAAGCAGACCCAGACGAGGAGCGAAAGTTCCTCAAAGGCGGCCTCTGTTTTACCGCAGCTGATTATCGAGCACTTTTCCAGTGATGAGGTGCGCTCTATTCCAGAGAGGGAGTCCCTTGACAGAAAATTAAAGGAATTACAGACAGCCCGTCTTTCTTTATTCCTTCAGCTTTCAAAAGAATACAAGGCTCGTGATGCTCTTGTCCTCACCACTGTGAAGCCAAAGGCTCTTGAAAAAGCCATCAAAGCCGAGATGGAAAAAATCCGCGAAATTGAAAAAAAAATCGATGAAAATCTTGAAGAGGTAAAAAAGGCAAAAGATAAGGCTCAGCCGAAAATTGAAAGGGAAATAGCTCTTTCTGAAGGAAAAAAAGTCGATGACAGCCAAAAAAAAGAAAGAGGCTTTTTTTTCAGGTTTCCCTTTCCTTTTTTCAGACAGGAAGAAGAGGATAAGATTGTCTCTGAAAGTGTTGTCCTCTATAAAAATGATTCCACCGCACTTTTTAAGGTGAGTGAAAAATCGATGGAGGCTGGCTTTACTTCCTGGGATTTTGCACAGGAAGTCGCAAACGCGAAAATTAATGGTCTTATTACAGGTGAAATTACCTGTTATGGAGATTATTGTTCTGTTGCCGTGAGCCTTCGTGTCTATCCTGGGGCACAAATTCTTGGTACAGTCCGGGAAGTCGGGCTTTTAAGCGATTTGATGCCCCTTGCTGATTCAATCGCTCAGAATCTTGATTCGATAATAGCGAATGCTCTTCCTGTTATGATTGAAGTTGAAATCAATCCGCCGGAAGCGGCTCCTCTGGCAAAGATTATGGTCGACAGTACGGTGTTTTCCCTCCGAAAAACCAACGGTGCCTTTGACAACCGAATTCTCATGGACTCAGGAATTCATCATGTAAGCATTGAGGTTCCAGGTTATGAAAAACTTGCCTTCAATTACTCTTTCACCGATGACACTCATTTTTTTGTTCATGCGAATCTTGTTCCCGAAGTGCATGGACTGGCAAAAATCAGGCTGAAAAAATATCGTGACGGTATTTTTCACACTTATGGACTTTTGCAGTCTCCTGTTACAGAAAAAGAGCCGTGGGCTAGTCTTGAGGTAAACAATAAATCGGTTCTGGGTGTTTTTACTCTGCCAAAAAGTGACAGCGAGGATTCTTCAGCTAGCAACATTGCTTTTTTCCGTATACCTGAGTCTTCTGCTTTTGATGGTGCGAATCTTCTGGTAAATGCAAAGCCCTTTGACAGGGCTGCCAATATCGACAAAAGACGGCGCTGGATGTATACGGCTTACACGGCGCTTATTTGTTCCCTTCCATTTACTTTTTATCACATGGGGGCATTTACGACCGAAAATACGGCCTATTCGCAGGGCAGGGGAGACTATGATACTCTTAAAAATCTGCAGCTCCGTTCCAATATCTGTCTGGGAATTACTGCTGTCTGTGGTGTCTGGACTGTCATTGAACTCGTCCGCTATTTGTGGGCAGCCGACCGTGTTCTTCCAGCCGGGGCAAAAATCGATAAAAAAGCCATGGCTCAGAACAGCCTTTTTGAAATCCCCTTGAGCCAGAGGAAAATGCAGCGAATGAAACGGAAGTGCCGACAGAAGATGAAAAATCTGATAAAATAATCAGCAATAAGGAAATTCTGGTAGAATAAAAAAGTGGAGAAAATATGAAACTTTCATTTGCTCAAAAATTTAAAAATCTTTTTTCATCTCAAAAAATCGATGAGGAATTTTTCGATAATTTGACCGATGCCCTTGTTGAAGGCGACATGGGGGCAAAAATGGCATACGAGCTTACAGAGCAGCTTGAAAAGATATGCCGGGAAAAGAAAATTTCTGACGAGTCTGCAATCAAAAATGAGCTCAAATCCCTCCTGTCCGCTTACGCTAAAAAAATTGAATTTACTCCAGAAAAGGGCAAGGTCAACATCTATATGATGCTGGGAGTAAACGGCGTTGGAAAAACAACTACAGCCGCTAAGGTCGCAAAACTTTACAAAGAAAAAGGGGAGAATGTTCTTCTGGCTGCCAGCGATACCTTCCGTGCGGCGGCTGAAGAACAGCTTGAGATGCACGGAGAGCGGCTGGGAATCCGTGTGATTTCTCATCAGCATGGCAGCGATCCTAGTGCGGTTGTTTTTGATGCAGCTGATTCCGCCCGTTCTCAGGGGGGGGCACTCATTATCGCGGATACAGCGGGACGACTCCACAATAAAGAAAACCTCGTCCGTGAGCTGCAGAAAATTGACCGTATCGCCGCGCAAAAGGCTGATTCCGGCTGTTATAAAAAAATTCTCGTAATTGACGGCACCACGGGGCAGAATGCCCTTCGTCAGGCAGAAGTTTTTTCCGAGAGCGTAGGCGTGGACGCAATCGTCGTGACTAAATATGATTCCACGGCACGGGGAGGCTGTGTTTTTTCCATTGGTAAAGAACTTGCAATTCCCGTTCTTTTTGTCTGCACGGGCGAAAAATATGAAAATATCGAAGCCTTCAATCCTGAAAAATACATCGATGAATTTATTGGGAGCTGAAAAGGGAAAAGAAAATTGAAAACTGGAAAATGTCCGGGTGGAAAATGAAATGAGAAAAGATTGCTCATTCAATTTTCATATCTCAGTCCTCATTCTGCTTTTCTCTTTTTTTGCGGGATTTCCCCTTTTTGCGGCGGATTTGTCTCCAGGCGAAGAAAAAGCACTTTCCTATATTCGTGAGCTGACATTTGAGATTACCCGCTATAATCTTACGGGCCTTTCTTCTGATCCTGAAAGCGTAAAATTCGCTGAAATCTCAAAAATCGGCTCAAAACTCTTGGGCAGTTATAGCCTTCGCAAGGAAGATCACAGACCCCACTATGTTTGCGAGTATTATTTTCCTGAAAAAACCGGAATAATTGACTCTACATTTTGTCCTGAAGATTTGTACGCCGCCAGTGATTTTTTTAGCGGCATTGATAATGTGGAAGAGGCTGAGGTGGAAGAAGAAGTGCCACAGTATGATTGGGTTGACCTCGTCTTGCAGGGCTTGCAGGCTTCTTCATCTGGAAGCGAGAAAATCCCGGAAGAATACAGTATGTTTGACGGTCAAAAAGTGCTTGAAATGCTGGAAAAAGGTGACAGCCGGGGGATTGAGGCGCAGAGTGAAGACAAAGCGGAAAATGACAGTCCGAAAGAATTCACCTACGAAAAAAATGATGGCTCCCTTCGCAGGTTTTCTTATGACGGCGAGCAGTTTACGGCCTGGCGTGAAGGCGAGAATACTGTTCTCGTGAATTTTTATGGTGATAAATTGCTCCGCAAAAATTTCGACAGCCTCTATCGGCTTGTAAAAAGCGAGCGTTTTAAGACGGCTGCGAGCGCAAAAAAGGCTCAGCTTGAGAGTGAAATTTCCTATGAATATGAAGATGAGTCAAATATTCCGAAAAAGTCTGTTGAAGAAGAATATGTGTCAAAAAAACGAAAAGAAAATCTTTTTGACGCAAACGGAAGGTTGCTTTCTCTTCTTGAACAGCACTATGAGGAGCGTGAAATAAAGCAAAAAGGAAAAAAGAGCGGTGGAGAAGCCGAAAAAGAGACCCTGCTCCTCGATGACAAAAAAACAAGCCGAATCTATGATGAAAAAGGGCGTATGACCGAAGAGGAAATCATTACATGGAATTATAAAAAAATGTTTTCCGGCCGTTATTCTGTTTCAAAGCGTACGATAAAAAATGACTATGATTATACTGCCGTAACCGAAGAAAACAATCTTCCCCCTGACTTAAAGTTCTATGAGGACGGGGAGCTGCACTTGGAGCGGAAATACACCGATACGGCGACTTATTCTGAAAAACTCTTCTTTGACGGTGACTTTTCGGTGGAAGTCCGCTACGAAAACGGCTTGAAAAAGACAGAGATAATTTATCTGAATGATGTGGAGCAGAGGAGACGGAATTTTGAATATTAAGTGGATTTATTTTGTGTCTCGGCGTTTTGCCAAAGTTGACAGAAAAGGCTCTTCCGCAGTTACGACGACTCTCTCAACGCTGGGTATTTGTTTTGGCGTAATGACCCTTATCACCGTAATCAGTGTGATGAACGGATTCCAGCACAGTTTTATCGATGTCATCATGGAAATAAGCTCCTATCATATCCGTGTGGAGAATTTTGAGGGTGAGCTCTCCCCCTCGCTCCCTGTCACCGAGACTCACTCAAAAGTTGAATCGCAAGGTTTGCCTCTTACGGCTCACTCCCTGCCCGTAACGCACCCTCAGCCTGCATCTGATTTCGAGACTTTCTGTCTTTCAGAAAAATCAATTCGCTCTATTACGCCTTTTTATGAGGCTGAGGGTCTTGTTCTCGGAAAGTCTGGCAAGGAAGCCGCCGCAATGATAAAGGCCATCCCGCCTACAGTTCGGGAAGATGATGAGGGTTTTAAAAAACAGGTGACCATGATTGCCGGTCATTTTGACATTTCTTCTCCGAACAATATAGTTATTGGCTCGGAGCTTGCCCGCCGCTGTGGTGCCCGTCTTGGCAGTGAGATAAATCTTTACGCCCTTTCAGGCGGTAGCGATGTTGATTTGTTTTCAAGCGAGCGGCTTTTCACAGTGACTGGAGTTTTCCACACGGGCTATGCCGACATCAACGCTTCTTTTGCTTTCATAAATATCGATGACGGTAAAAAATATTTCGGCTCTGACGCAAAACTGATTTACGGAGTGAAGCTTTTTGACGAGAATGACTGCGACCGTCAGATTGCCCGCTTTTCTTCTCAATTTCCAGACTTAAAGTCAGAGTCCTGGAAGAGCTATAATCGGGCTTTTTTCGGAGCCTTGCAGGTCGAAAAGAACATGCTCATGGTCTTGGTCTTTTTGATTTTCGTTGTTGTGGCAATCAATATTTTTAACGGAATGAGGAGAATGGTCTTTGAGCGACGGGAGGAAATCTCGGTTCTTACGGCTTTCGGCGGAAAACCGGCTTCGATACAGTCTATTTTTGTCATGCAGGGCTTTTTGACTGGTGTCTCAGGCTCTATTCCTGGGGTACTTCTTGGTCTTTTCCTTTCAATTAATATGGACACGGTCTTTCTGCTTCTGTCAAAACTTTCTTATTATGCCAGCCTTTTTTTCGTGATGCTATTTAATCCGGCCAACGGCGATTTTGTGCGGGAGAATCCCATGTTCATGCTCTATGCCAGTATTCCCCCGAAGATTTTTACAGGTGAAGTTGTTATGATTTCCATGTTTGGAATTTTGTCGTCGCTTGTCGCAAGTTTCCTTGCGAGCCGTGGCGTTTTAAAAATGACAGTTGCGGAGGTAATGAGAGATGAGTGATATAATCGTTTCTATTCAGAATCTTGAGAAAACATACAAAACCGAAAGCGAATCCCTGACGATTTTAAAAAATCTTAACCTTGATATTGAAAAAGGAAAAAAAATCACAATCGTAGGCGAGAGCGGAAGCGGAAAAAGCACCTTCCTCAATATCATCGGCGGTCTGGACAATGCTACAGGAGGTCTTGTAAAGTGCGGAGAATATGAGCTTTCTCATCTTGATGAGAACAGGCTTTCACTTTATCGCTCTCATTTTCTCGGACTGATTTTCCAGTTTCATTATTTGCTCAAAGATTTTACAGCCCTCGAAAACACTTTTCTTCCTGCCCTTATGGCAGGCCTTTCAAAAAAGGAAGCTGTCGAAAAGGCGAAGGAGCTTTTGTGCGATGTAGGTCTTGAAAAACGACTCGACCATCTTCCTGGCCAGCTTTCCGGCGGCGAAAGACAGCGTGTTGCGGTGGCTCGCTCCCTTATAAATGACCCGACGCTTATTCTTGCCGATGAGCCGACGGGAAACCTTGACCCTCAGAACGCAAAAATGATTGGCGAGCTTCTTTTTTCCGTGGTGGATAAATACAGAAAAACACTGCTTTTGGTTACCCATGATATGAATCTGGCAAAAAAAGGTGACATCTGCTATACGATAAAAAATGCCTGCCTTGAGAAAGTTGAGGTCCAGGAGACGGCATGACTTTTTCTTCCTCAATTTTATTTGCTTCAAGGCTTCTCTTTCCCCGTACAGGTAAAAAATCCAACGCCAGGCGAAGTTTGTTCGGAGCTTTTGTCTGCATAGGAATCAGTCTCGTTCCTCTTATCATGGTAGTTACGGTTTCAGACGGCATGATTAAGGGGATTACCGAACGCATGATAGGGCTGGACTCTTCTCATATTCAGCTTGTCCTTTATCCAAATTCTGAGTATGCCTCTGATGCGGAGAGCATGCGAATCCTCGCAGACTCCATAAAAGAATATGATTCTGGCGTAAAAGCCGTGTATCCCGAATTGCAGGGAATAGGTCTGGCTTCATCAGGCAAAGGGCGCTTCGGAGCCTCAATCCGAGCCGTTCAGGGTGATGTCTTTGAAAAAAATCCGGCTTTCGCCTCACTGTTTGAAATTCTTGAAGGCAGCGGTGATTTGTCTGCGAGAAATTCCTGTCTTCTTGGGAAAAAACTTGCCTCAGATTTAGGCGTAAGGGCCGGCGAAAGAATCCGGCTCATTACCACAAAGGAAAATTCTTCTGGAAAAACAATGCCGAAAATCACGCCGCTAAAAGTAAGCGGAATAATCTCTTCTGGTTATCAGGAATTGGATTCGCTCTGGCTTTTTGTTTCTCTGGAAAGCGGTTTCGATTTGATTTCGCTTTCATCAGGAAAGGCGGTTTTCGGAATTGAAACCGAGGATGCATTTTCTCTGAATCTTGAAAAAACATACCGAAAGCTCTCTCCTCTTCTCGCTTCTGCAGGACGATTGCATCGTTGGAATGACTTGAATTCAGCCCAATACGAAAATTTTGCCTCAACCCAGATTATGCTCATTTTCATTATGATGCTGATTGTACTTGTCGCTTCCGTGAATATTTCCAGCGCCCTTGTCATGCTCGTCATGGAACGAAAAAAGGAAATCGCGATTTTAAAGAGTCTGGGCGGAAGTTCTGGGGGAATTGCCCTTTCTTTTATCATAACTGGAGTCGTCACTGGTCTTCTGGGGGTAATTTTCGGTCTTCCCGTCGGTCTTTTCTCTTCACTTCATTTTAGCGGAATTATGGGGGGAATTGAGTCTGTGGTGAATCTTGGAGCAAAAGTCTTTTATTTTCTGACGGCGGGAAACCTTTCCGATTATGTTCCGGTTCATCTTTTGGATGAGGCTTTCTATTTGCAGAATTTTTCGGTTGTGATTTCCCTTCCTAAAATTTTATTGATTGCCCTGGGGACTATAGTCCTTTCTCTTCTGGTGAGTTTGATTCCTGCCCTTAAAGCCGGCAAAGAAAAACCGATAGAAACATTGAGAAAAATTTAGGAAAGATTCTCGAAAGCCCTTCCAATGCTCTTTAGAACTTCATTTTCTAGTTGAGCTTTGATTGCCTTTGTGTCAGCGAGGGCTGTGTTTTTGTGTGGCGGTTCCTCTTTATTGAAAAGTTGCATGGGGTCGATTTGCAAGATGTGTGCGATTTGCTCAATTGTTTCTGGGGAAGGAAAATATTTGCTGTTCTCGATGCTGTTGATGTAGTTCGGATTTTTATCAAGTTCAATAGCTAAATCAATTTGCCGTAATCTTTTTTGCTTTCTATAGTATTTTAAATTCCGAATAAAAACATCTCTCAAATTCATAATATCCATAGTATGACAATGTTTGAAAATCATATGTAACTAAATTAGTTGTATAAAATATTGAAATTTCTTGAAAAGTAACTTATTTAGCTTTATAATGTGTAATGAAAATGACTGTATTCAGCCTTGATTTCTGTAACTTGTGGGGTATTACTATGAAAAATACGGTTAAATTGTTTATTTTTTTATTTCTTATTTTAGCAGTTTTTAATTCGTGTAAAGACAATTCAGATAGTGATGAAAGTAGTGTCGCAAATATAGAAAATACTACTAAAAAAACATCAGATGAAAAAAATGAGACGGATAAGCAGAACGACTCTAAAAATGATGAAAATGATAATAAAAATACTGAAGATTCTAAAGGTGTAGAAAATGAAACTGATGATTCAAACTCAAAAGACCTGACAAAAACTAATGTAAATGATGAAAGTAAGAATAATGAAAATCCTAATGAATCAGAAACTGTTGAGAATGACTCGAATGATAAAAACAAATCTGAAGTTAGTCTAGATGAGAAAAATGAGTCTGATAATAAAACTGACGAAAGTGATAATAAAAATAGCGGAAATTCCAAGGATGTAGAAAATCCAACAGATGATTCAAAGTCAAAAGAAACATCTAAAACTGGTATGGATGATGAAAGTAAGGATAATGGACAATCGGAAGAAATAAATCAAGAGGCAACAGACACAAATAATATTACGCTGGAAGCTAATCAACGCCTTATTGAATTTGAGACAGCTGGAGGCACAGTAATTCCTTATCAAATAGTTTCTGTCGGGGCTATGGCTTTTAAACCTCTAAATCCCACTAAAACTGGTTATACATTTATGGGCTGGTTTATAGATAAAGGTTTTACGACACCTTTTGATTTCGATAAGCCTGTTTCAGTAAATATGAAGATTTATGCAAAATGGGATATAAATATTTATACTGTCACTTTTAAATATAAGAAATATTTCAATTATGATAGTGATGTAACAATTACAAAAGATGTTGAATACAATTCTTCTGTAAAACAGCCTGAGAATCCAGAACGAGAAGGTTATTCTTTCACCGGATGGTATTCGACGGATTCAGAACTGTTTGATTTTGAAACTAAAATTGTAAATAATATAACACTAAATGCTGGCTGGAAAATCAAATCATATACCGTGACTTTTGATACACGAGGTGGTTCCGAAATTCCTTCTCAATCTGTCGATTATGGTTCAAAGCCTGATTATTCGACAATTCCTACGAAGGACTTTTCAGAATTTATAGGTTGGGAAGATGAAAACGAAAAAAGGTATAGCTATTATTCTACTCAATCTAATATTTATTCTGATATTACACTTTACGCAATCTGGAAGCCTGTTAGTAAAAACATAATTTCGATTTCAGTTTCGCCACAATCCGATATAGAAGTATCAAGACAGGATAATGACGACGAAATTGTATTCTCTGTGGATGATGCTTACACAATACTTGGATGGTATTTTGAAAATCAGTCTGTAGGAACAGAACGCGAATACTCTCTTGATATATCAAGCTTGAAAAAAGGCTCTTATATTCTTGAATTAGAAGCTCAAAAAAATGGAAAGTATTTTTCGTATACAGCACAGATTACAATAGAGTAAGGAGTAGAGATTATGAAATTCAATAAGATAGCTTCTGTATTTTTTTCGATTTGTGGTTTTTTGCTGTTTTCTTGCAACAATTTTACAGAAAAGGAAAATTCTTCTGTCGAAGCGGAAGGAGTGGCAAGTCTCAAAATTAATTTGGCTGATTCAAGTCGTACTGTTTTACCTCGTTTAGAAAGTCCTGAAAATTTAAGTAATTTTTATCTTCGTGGAATAATCAGCGAAAATGATTATTATAAAAATTTGGAATATACTTCAAGTTATTATTATCAATACAGAGATTATGAGAGTACTTTAGGATATTACTCTTCTTTTTCAGACTTGCAAAATGCCGAAATCAATCTGGATGTCGGAGAATGGACTTTCACGCTAACAGCCCAAAAAGGCGGTTCGACATACAAAGCCACAAAAACTCAGAGCATTGTTCAGGGTGAAAATACAATATCATTTGAGCTGGAACTTTTTGATTCTGGTACATCCAAAGGCTCTTTTTCTCTTTCTTTGGATTTTTCTGAGGCAGAGAATGCGGACAAAGTAACATCTGCAAAGGCTGTTTTGCAAAATATAAATGGAACTTCTGTAGAAGGATTTGAAACAAGAAATCTTTTTATTAGTGATGGGAAAGTATGTTATTCAGGAAATACTCTTCCAGTAGGTTCCTATCGAGCGTTGATTACTCTTTATTCTGATGATTTAGAGCTTTTGACCTGGCGGGAAATTGTCGTTATTGCGAGTGATTTGGTGAGTGAGGCTGAACGAAAGTTAGATTCGCTGAATTTATACAGCATAAATTATGTTCTGAATGATGATGAGAATAGTATGGCTAGCTTTGTTGATTCTGCATTGGAAACATATAACCGTCATTCGACAAGTATGACGCTTCCTCAAGTTACCCGGGACTATTATGATTTTGTGGGATGGCATCTGAAAGAAGATTTGTCTGATGGTGTTATTACGGAATTGCCAGCAGATGTCTGCGGAGATGTAACGGTTTATGCGGAGTGGAAGTTGATAAAATATAGAATTGATTATGAACTAAATGGTGGTGTCTGGGTAGATGAATATAAAGCTCCAGCTTATTATACATTTGTTGAAAACATAAAGTTACCAGAAGTTAATAATATTACAAAGCAAGGATATGTTTTTATTGGCTGGTACAATAGTGATTCTTTGATAGGCGAAGATTTTAAAGAAATTACAAAATACAATAGTGGTGAAAGATTATATTATGCAAAATGGATGCCCGACACAGAAACTGTGTATACAGTAAAACATTTATTACAAAATACCGATGGAACAGAATATATCGAAAAAGTGATAGACCGACAAAAATTAACGGGTACAACAAATACTCAAACTGAAGCTGTAGAGAATATCTATACAGGTTTTGTTGCAAAAACTTTTAGTCAAAAAACAATATCTGCCGATGGAAACACTGAAATAAAAATATATTACGATCGAATTACTATAACTTATACTTTTGATGCCAATGGCGGAAATTGGAAAGATGGTAATGTTCAGAAAACTATAAATGGTTTATATGGTTCTGAAATAGTAATGCCAGATAATCCAGAGTTAATAGGATATTTAATAAACTCGTGGTCTACAGAAATACCATCTGTTTTTGGAGAAACAAATTTAACTTTTGTTGCACAGTGGACTCCAAAGGCTTACCGTATAATTTTCGATACTTTGGGTGGGTCTTCTATTTCTGAACAAAATGTTTTATATAGAAATTGTGCAACTAGACCTGTTTCAAATCCAGAAAAAGAACATAATAAATTCTTGGACTGGTATATTGATGAAAACTATTCGGAAATCTTTAATTTTAATACAGCAATAACAGAAAATATAACTTTGTATGCAAAGTGGCATTATTTAGGCGAAACTGCAAGAACCGGACTCATAATAGATGGAGTTCTTCTTGACAAGACTGAAGAAGTATATGTAATCGAACCTTCATCCATCGGAATAATAGATAGTACATCTGATCCGTTATTTGTAGCTGATAATTCAAATTTATCGAGCAAAGGAGTTTTTCCAAAAGGCAGAAAAGTAAAATTAAGTCCGTATGTAATGGGAAAATATGAAGTAACAAAAGAATTGTATGAACTTGTAATGAAAGGGCAAATAGTGAATGGAAAGACATTAAATACAAATCCATCCACATATGAAGGTACTCTCGCAGAGGGAGAAATAAATAAGTATCGTCCCGTACAGAATTTAACTTGGTATGATGCTGTATATTTTTGTAATATTCTTACAGAAATCATTGGTGAAGATTTAACTCAAGCATATACTATAAGTAACATATCGGTTAATGATAATGGCTCGATTGAAAGTGCAGATGTTACCTTTAATAAAGCGGCTACTGGATATCGACTGCCCACTGAAGAGGAATGGGAATATGCTGCTAGAGGTGGTGAACCATTAGCAAATGATTGGAATTATATGTTTAGTGGCGCAGAAAGTTTTGGACAAGATGAAATCAATCCAGACTTAGACAGTGTAGGCTGGTATACTTATAATGGAGGAAACGGAATATCAACAAATGAAACAGTGGAAAATTCTAATTTCCCTGAACGAAGAACTCATGAGGTAGGAAAGAAAAATGCAAATGTTCTTGGAATCTATGATATGAGCGGAAATGTTGCAGAGTTATGTTTCGGACCTAGTACTCGTTCTATTAGAAATAATTATGAAATAGATCCGGAGCCAAAAAATGGTAATACATACATAGGGCGGGGTGGCAGCTGGGGTGATTTAGCATCGGGGTGTACTGTCTGTGCAAGAGGTTCTCTTGCCAGATCAAATCCTTCTCCTGGACTTGGATTTCGAGTTGTTCGTTCGTGTTCAAAATAATGATTGAATAAGGATTTTTGTTATGACATTTATAGAATTTATAAAGATGTATTTCAATTCAGATATTTTAAAAGAATGTTTGAATTTATTTTGGAAATTAATTGTTTTTATAAGTATTTTTATATTTTTATGTGTAAAAACTAGAGGAAGAAATCTTGTAAATATAGAACTTCCATCTGCAAAAATGATATTTGACAGTATGACTACTTCTATAAAAAAAGAAGAAAAGGAATACTCTAGAAGTTTATCCAAGAAAAAAATGTCTTTTATAGAGAAGTTTTTTTCTAAACCAAATAAAAAAGACTTAGTATGTTTCGTAAAATCAGGTCTATATAGATACTATAAGTATTTTACAATAAATGATTTAGAAATAATAAAAAACTTGACAGAAGCTTCTACAAATGGAATAAAATGCTTTTCAATGACTGATAATGAAATAATTAATATGTTTGAAAATAATAACGCTTCCATAGATTTAAAACAAATTCATAAAATGGTTTTGAAATATAAGAAAGAACTTGAGAAATATGAAAGTGAATTAAGAGATTTAGCATAATTTTGTTAGGCTGCTGTGGTGTCCTGAGAATCTTCCGGGGCGTTGCGGGGCGAGATGTTAGTTGATGTGCCCCGCAGAGGGGGTAGCGGAAAACGCCGTAGGCGGTTGGAGCGAGGGGGAGACTTCCCCATTTTGTATGTAAAGAATATTAGGCTTCTGAACTTTTTCTTGTCGGATGGCATAAAATTCACTATATTTAACTTGTAAAGCATATCGCACTGAAAATATTTCCAACGAAATCACATCTCTTTTTGTAAGTGCGATTTATTGTGTTGCCTTTTTAGTTTTTTATTTTCTTTACCATAATTCGGGCTTGAGGTTGGACTGGCGCTGAAAATCTAATGATTTTTGAAAATAATAGACTATGGACAATTTTTTTGAGCCTGTACAGCATGATGGTGAATATGTTTTAACCAAAAAAGGAAGCAGGGATTTTGGAGAGATAACTCCTGAAATTGCGAAATTCATCAAACGGCAGGCTGGAAAAATACGGCTTAGAATCGGCATTGAGAAAAAAGGCAATAAAGGCAATTTCGGCGAAAAACACATAGAACGACCTGCACGGCTTGAACAAATGAGGGCTGCAGGCTTTGAGTGTGCCCGTGATTTGGTTGAAGCTGTCTGCGGAGATTTTGATGAAATCTATGAGAATGGCAGAGACTTGTTGTTGTATAAATACGGCAAGAATGATGTCATGGCGTATGTTGAGCTAAGTCCGATGCCTGATGACGAATTTTATGATGTGAAAACGGCTTTACCGACGAGACGAACCTTTATTAAGAATAAAAATCCTGTTTGGGCAAAAAACTCTGCAAAAAAATAACACCGCCTTGACATGAGCCAAAGGCGGCATTTGATGTTGGAATTAGGCAAGGCGCCGACAAGCCAATTCTTTCGGAACTCCCTAGCGCGGTCTCGGGTTCTCCAACTGTTTCAATATAACAGAAATCGCCAAAAAGTCAACTGACAAAAGTGAATATTTGTGCTATTATCATTTTATGATTTGCGATTTATGCGGTGAAAACGAGGCTGTTCTTTTTATTGAGCAGACCAATGCAAATTCTAAGCGAAAACTCAATCTCTGCGTCGAATGTGCCAGAAAAAACGGTGTTTCTCCAGATTCAAAGACAATCGGCCGTTCTCTAGCCATGCTTTTTGAGTCTCTTTTAGGGAAAAATAAAGCCCAGCAAAAAAAAGAAGACAGCCGGGTCTGTCCTGTCTGCGGAAGCAGCGTAAAAGAAATCACTATGATTCGTCAGGCAGGCTGTCCTGAGTGCTATTCGGTCTTTAAGAGCGAGGCTTTGGATTCTTTCAAAAAAATCGGTGTCATTCCGCCTTATAAAGGCACTCTTCCCAAACGGCTCAAGAATTTCCGTTCGGTTCTTACCGACAGAATCATCATTCAGGCCAAACTCGAGGAGTCTTTGAAACGGGAGGATTACGAAAAAGCCGCTGTTTACCGTGACTATCTTAAAGCCCTGGAAAAATCTCCCGTAGCGGGCGGGGAGTCTTAATGACGGAAAACGAAACGAATCTCTCCGGCGACGCATGGTATGCTTTCGACGGGCCTGAAAACGATGTGGTTCTCTCAACCAGGGTGCGCCTGGCCCGAAATCTTGCAAATTTCCCTTTTCCTGCCAAATTCAAGGACGATGACGCGTATCGGGTGCAGACTCTTGTCTTTGATTCTTTTTCCCACTGTCAGGAGCCTGACAGGTATCAGGGGGTGGTGGCGTCGGAACTTGATGAGCTTGGAGCCCTTATTCTTGAAGAAAGGGGCGTTTTGGATTCAGGCAGCGCAAAGGAAAACGGCAGCGGAATCATCGTCCGCACTGACGGAAAAGTTTCCTGCGCCATAAATACAAAAGACCATGTGCGCCTGTCTTCCTTTGTTCCGGGACTTGACGGCAATGAAGCCTTTTCTCTCTGCGCGAAGATTGACGACGAGCTGCAGAACACAATGCAGTTTGCGGCTGATTACGAATTCGGCTACCTTACTTCATCACTGAACGACTGCGGAAGCGGCATGAAGGTCTCCTGCAGGGTGCATTTGCCCTCTCTTTCATTCTCAGGCCGACTTCTGGATATGTTCTCTTCTTTAAGCCAGAAAGAAATAATCGTCAGCGACTGTTTCGGGGCTGGCAATCTTCCTTCTTCTTCCCTTGGCTTTTACTATCAGATTTCAACGAAAACGGCCGGAAACGGCACTGAGCTTGACCAGATTGCAACCCTTGTTTCAGCCGTAAAATTCCTTGTCGAAAACGAAAGGCGGGAGAGGGCAGTGGTGCTTCGTAACAGGCAGACAGAGCTCCGGAACAGGATTTACCGCTCTTATGCGGGCGTAAAATTCGCCTCTTTGATTGATGAGCGGGAGGCAATTGAAATCATCTCGGACATAAAATGGGGAAAGAACCTTGGCTTTTTTGCTGGAATCAAAGATTCTGAGCTTTGCGCACTTTTGTACCGGGTGCAGAAGGGACATTTGCAGTTCGTGCTTAAAAACCGCAAATTCAATTTTCCTGCCGAT
Source organism: Treponema sp. (assembly GCA_017468745.1). GTDB lineage: Bacteria > Spirochaetota > Spirochaetia > Treponematales > Treponemataceae > Treponema_D. The sequence continues at coordinate 43,588 of JAFUHS010000034.1, forward strand.
ATAGCCGAAAACAAATCTCTTAAGACTGACTATCTAAGGACTCTGATCCTGCAGGAAGCCTTTGAGAATATCAAACTGAACTAAAATAGAATTTTCTATGAAAAAAAATCTTTTTTTTGTTTTCTATTTTTTTGCTTTTTCCGCAGCTTCTTTTGCTTCAATTCGAGTTACAGCAAAAAACTGTCCGGGACCAAATGACTTGCCAAATTTTCTTTTTAAAGCTGCTAAGGAAGCTGACAAAACTTTGATTATTGATGGCAGCGATGGAATTTTTAAATCAAAAATGCTTTATTTTGCTGGCGATGAAATAAATATCATTGGTGAAAATAATGCCGTAATTGATTTTAGTCCCACCATGTTCATCGATGAAAATCTCCTGGCTGAAATCAGAAAATTTATGATTGAAAACAATAAATGGATG
>JAFUHS010000035.1 GCA_017468745.1 Treponema sp.
CATGAAAGCGTCAGTGTAGAACTGGGCCACTTCAAGCACGCTCTGGTGCCTTTCCGCAGCCGACTTGACCATTTTGTCGTCACCCTCGTCGCTGTCGCCAGTCAAGTGACCCACATCAGTGATGTTCATTACATGGGTGATGTCGTAGCCGAGATATGAAAGTGTTTTGTCGAGAATGTCCAAAAAAACATAAGCGCGGAGATTGCCGATATGGGCGTAGTTGTAAACCGTGGGGCCACAGCCGTAAAAACCGACATGATTTTCATGAACCGGTACGAAATCCTGCATTGTGCGTCCCATTGTGTTAAAAAGTCTTAAAGCCATGGCAATAATATAGAATAAATCGAACAATTCTTCAATGTCTGTAGTATTGAAGTTCATTTAATGACTTCAAACAGGGGAAAGCCTGCTTTTAAGGATGTTCGTTTCGATGTCCGAGCTGCCTTGTTGAGCCAAGAGATAAAGCATGGCTTGAATCCGCTGGCTCTCCTTATCTTCCCGGAAGCAGCACTTCATCCGAGCCAAGGGCAGTGCAGCCAGAGTTGTATCCGATTGTTCCGCTTCCCCGCTCTCCTGTGGAAATGTATAGCACTGAGCCGTCTTTCTTTTTCTGCCAGATGTGGTCGCTGTCGGTGAGCTGCTCCCTTGCCTTTACGAAAGGCTTGTTAAGGTCAAGTTTTGGTCGTGTCATTTCTGCTTCCCTGGTCTGTCGGGAAAGCCATTCAAGGGTTGCGGTCGTGCTGTGTCCGTAGAACCATGCCGACATGTGTCCAACATTTCCGCTCAGGTTTATCTGATAGATTCCAAGGGGGCTGGTTCTGGCGGTAAGTTCCCGAACAATCTCATTCCGGCTTTCCACGCTAGTCTTTTCGTCAAGATACATGTCCGCGCTTTCAATATCAATGCCGCACAAATCCTTGAATAAAACCCGGTACTCGTTGTTTTCGCCTGCCATACTGTAGTAAAGGATGTTGTCGTCAGAAATAAGATAGAACCAGTTGTTCCAGTCAGCTTCATTTCCGTCAGCGTCTTTTTTCCAGATGAGCTTTCCGTCGGCGGGCGCGCTGTAACTCTTGCTTCCCGCAAAAAGCTCGCCCTTGTTGAAGTTCGTTCCCCACTTGCAGCTTAAAGGAAGAAGGGCTGCAAAATAGTTGTCGCGCTGGCTTGCCAATGCCATGACGGTCATGCCGCCCATGCTCTGACCTGAGCCGTAAATGCGGTTGGTGTCGATGCTGTATTTTTCGGTGATGAAGTCCAAAAGTTCCCAGACGGCGGGGGCGGCACAACTCAGCGTCCAGTTGTCTCGGGCTATGCGAAGATTATAGTGGGGATTTTCCTCGTTCATGTAAAAATCCTCGCTGATCGCAGGGCAGACCACGATTGCGCCGTCCAAGCCCTGCGCTTGCAGCAAGGCGCGGAATCCTTCTGAAGCGTAATTCGCCGCTCCCTGTGACTCACAGAGGGTGAGCATGGGGTCAGAGTCCATTGAGCCTGCGTCATGCAGGTGCAGTACGAGGGCATATTTCTTGCCAGCATCATAATCAGCAGGAACATAAAGCGCATAGGGAAGCTCAAAGTCCCAGTAGAGTCCGTTTGCCTCATCAAAACAATGGGTCGCCTTGAAAGCTCCATTTTCCACTGAGAAAAGCTCATAGCCTGCGATTTCCGGAATGGTGTAGCTGCCTTCATTTGCGTAGCGGTAATGCTCCGCCGGCCTTTTTCCGCCTGTCTGTGGGTCGATTCCGACATATTCGTAGTCGTAGTAGTTTCCTTTTTCTGAGAGAGATGGCGTAATTGTGCCCTTTTTTGTAACAAGAGGCTTTACCTGCTTAATTCCAGCCGCCATGGTCGCCTTATAAGAACGTGCATATCGGCCGACAGAATAGTCAGTGTTCACTTCAATGATGACATAGCGGCCGCTTTTTGAGCCGCCTTTTTCTGAAAGGGAAGGCGTGTCATTCAGGTAGGCTTTGAGGGGCTTACCCGCGTCTTTCCCGGAATTCAAGTCTTTTTCCGAAAGAGAAAGTCCGTAGTCCCAGACATCAAAGGCTGAAAGGTCTATTTTTGCGCCGGACAAATCCCTGTCATATTCCACGACAATTGCCCGGGGCTTTGAGCCGTCCATGCCGAATGTTCCGATGACGCTCACGCTGACAATCGCCTCGTCCG
>JAFUHS010000036.1 GCA_017468745.1 Treponema sp.
ATAATCATCGGCTTTGGCGGCGGCTCTCTTTTCCCCACTCAGGGAAGCAATGTCTGGGTCAGCGATGGAAATTTGCACCTCTGGTATCCGCTTCAAAAATCTCCGGCCACTGACTGGGAAGCGAGGGTGGACGAGCTCTACCACAAGGCAAAATGTATCGTAAATTACGAGGAAGCCAAGCCTCTCTGGGATGAGTATCAGGCGATTTTCCTTGAGGAATGTCCGATTATCTATCTTTTGCGCCGCCGCTCTTTCTTCGGTCTGCAGAACCGCTGGGACATGACCAATGTTTACTACGACAATCTGGGCGGCGCGGAAACGAATTATCTTTATTTAAAATAAAATCAGGAGTAAAATAAAAGAATGTTCACAACGATTATATCTCTGATTAGAGTCGCATTTTATATGCTTTCAAAAAATAAAGAACGCCGTCTGGCCCTTCGCTATGACAAGGCCGGCGACATAGAGAGCCGTGACAGGCTGGTTTTCGGTCTCGTTCCCCTCTGGGCCCGCTTTGTCTTTGAAAAAGTCACAAAATCCACGGTAGAAATCACCGGTCTTGAGAAAATCCCCAAGGACAGGGCCGTGGTTTTCATCGGAAATCATCAGGGAAACATGGATATCCCCCTTCTCTTCGGTTACATCAACAAGCCCATGACTTTCGTGGCAAAAGCCGAGCTGGGTAAAATTCCCCTTCTTTCTGACTGGATGAAACTATTGCAGTGCACTTTCATCGAGCGGAAAAGCCCCCGCAAATCCATTCAGGCCATTCATGATGCGGCTGAGGGCGTAAAAAAGGGCTATTCTCAGGTCATTTTCCCGGAAGGCACCCGCAGCAAAGGCGGTCCCCATCACGAATTCAAGGCCGGAAGTTTCAAGCTCGCCTTCATGTCAGGCGCTCCCATCGTTCCTGTTACAATTGACGGCACATGGCGAATCTACGAGGGGCAGAAAAAAGTCAAGAAGGGGCAGCATGTAAAGCTCATAATTCACGACCCCATTGAAACGGCCGGTCTTTCAAAAGAAGAGCAGTCAAAAATCCACGAAATGGTGGAGAAAATCGTCTGCGATCCGCTGGAAAGTTAGGAGTTAGGAATGAGGAGTGAGGAGTTGGAAATTGGCAGTGAGCAGTTGGCATCTACCCCTACTGGCTCTAGTGTTTCGCAAGCAGCGGAAGATGCCAGCACGGACGAGGGGGTGAGTAAGTTGACCGCAAGAATTTTTTGGCCGCTTGTCGGACTGAAAATTCTTGTCAGGACATGGAGGTCCAAGTTCCCCCTTCTTTCATTCATCACTTCCCGCATAATCACCATGCTTGTCATTCTCTTTCTTCTGGGCTGGGCTCTTTTCGCTTTAATGGCTCTGGCTCCCGGCGACATCGTTGACCAGATGATGCAGCAGCAGCTGATGAGCCAGACAGAATCAAAGGGCGGCTCAAACCGGGATAATGTGCTTAGCGAAGAGCAGATGGCCAGAATGCGCTCGGAGATGGGGCTGGATAAGCCTTTTACGATTCAGTATTTTCATTGGCTGGAGAGGGTCGTCATCCATCATGATTTGGGCGTATCGCTGATTTCAAAGGCTCCGGTTTCTTTCCTTATTAAAAGCCGCGTCGTCAATTCTCTTGTCCTGAATCTCATTTCCCTTGTTTTTATTACGATTTTTTCATTCCTGCTGGGCGTGTATTTTTCAAGCAAGGCAGGTACCCGGCTGGATGTGGCGGCAACTTTCTTCGCCCTTTTCTTCCACGCCTTCCCCGGAATTCTTCTTTTGATTCTCCTCCAGCTTTTCGCTTCGATTACGGGGCTTTTTCCTGTTACGGCCTATCCCGATTTTCCAATTTCAGAAAATCCGATTAAATTCATTTTCAGCTACAATTACCATGTCTTTCTGCCACTTTTCGCTTCATTTTTGGGCGGAATCGGCGGAACCATGCGCATGATTCGCTCTACCATGCTGGATCAGATGGGGCTTCCTTACATCATGGCGCTCCGCTCCCGTGGAATCAGCGAGCGGCGGGTTTACCTCAACCACGCTTTCAGAAATACCCTCAATCCCTATATCACCGGGAGCGCCAATCTTCTGGCCTCTCTTTTCTCAGGTTCCCTTGTCCTTGAAATCATTTTCTCATATCCCGGAATCGGGCGGCTCATGTATGACGCTGTAATGCAGCAGGATGTGAATCTCGTTCTTGCCAACAATATGTTCATTTCCGCCCTTGTTCTCCTGGGAATGACGATTTCTGACATCCTTCTTGCCCTTGTTGACCCCAGAATCCGCTACGGAAAGGAAGGGATGTAGTCCAGATAGGTAAAGAATTCAACCACGAATGTGTCGTGTACAGGGCTGAACTGACTGCTGTTTATCATCTGCACATGGCTTCCCGTTGTGTTCTTTGCGGCTGATTCATAGAGTGACAGGAAGCTGCGGACAAAGTCTTCGCTGTAAGCTTGCAGCACGTTTTTGGTGAAGCGGTTTGTCATGTAGGTGCGCAGGGAAGAGTCGTAGACATCTGCAATGGATTCTTCCTGGGCATTCGATGCCATGAGTGAAATCATGCCGGGGAAGCCCTGATGCCCGTCTATCTCCTGCGTCATTGCCTGAACAACGCTGAGCGCATAGCATGTCTCTGCCATCAAAAACACCTTCCTGTATGCTTTTTTCTCATACAGACATGAAAGGGAATCATAGAGCATGGATGTGGTGAAATTTTGCTTGTTTTCCTCCCCAGATTTTTTCCCGCCCCATGCAAAATAGCCACTGGAAGGGTCTCCCGCATCGTTCGAGCCATGCCCCGACCAAAAGATGAAGATGTTAGTGCCCTCGTTGCCGTTCAGGACGGGAGCTTCTTTTTCATTGCGGGAATTGTCACTGACGGCGGCGGCGTATGCGTTTTTCAGTGCCTCGGTCTGATTTCCCGTAATGATGTCCTGTATGTCAGCCGCGGTCAAATCTCCAACCTTGTAGTCAATCTCCAAATCGTGGTAGAGGTTTTCGCCCTCAGGACTCACCTTTACCACGCCACCTGTACGCTGTGCTATGTCATCCGCAATTATCAGGATGATTTTGTCGTCCGTATAAGTTCCCTTTTTAAGTTTCTGGTAGATGTTCAGCACATCTGCCTGATGGCGGTAGTTCAGCAGGTTGTTCTTGTTGACTGATGCGGCGATGAGCAGGGCCTGACGGTCGGTCAATTCTGCATATTTCATCATCGTATCACTATTGTATTCAATAAAATCGCTGATTGTCGTCTGGGTTCTCCATGCGGCAGTCATTGAAGACACTCGTTCAGAGCCTTTTTCGCTGGTGTAGTCAATGGGCACGAATTTATTGTTGACAACGGCCCACTCCATGTAGACGGTGCAGACAAGGGAAGTCCAGGCATCCTTGTCAAAGACCAAGGGACCTGTCGCCCCCACAAGCTGTACGCCAAGGTTTTCAGAGCCGTCCTCCAATGTGGCGAGCAGGGTTTTCATGCCGTATTTGTTCCACATGGGAATATTGTTTTCGGACAGAGTGCTCGCCGTAAGGGTCTGCAAGGCCTTTTGGACGCTCTCATTGTCATAAAAGAAAGTACCGTCTCTTAATGGGTGGGTCATGCACCATTTTGCCGCCAGCACGGACAGCAGCAACTCATCGTAAAGCTGGGGTTCTCCCATGGA
>JAFUHS010000037.1 GCA_017468745.1 Treponema sp.
ACTCATGTTGTGATTAATAACCATAGTTTATCTCCTTATATTACTATCTGGTTTTTAACGACAGGTCTTCAGTTTTGAAACCTGTTGCCTTGTGGGGGCGCCCACCCACCGGGTTTTGTGCCCTACAGTTATAGTTTCGGAGTCTGAAAAATTTACTTAAGCAAAATTTTCAAAAATTTTTAATTTTTTTTGAAAAATTCTGTAAGTTAAAGATTAAAAATCAATTTTTACACTTGTACATTAATGCAAAAACAGGCGGAAGCAGGAAATTGCAAAACTTGATATTTAGTCTATAATGACCTTATGATTATTTGTTCGGCACAGCCTTTTGATATTTTTTCCATCATGAATATTGAGCGCCAGTCTTTTATTCCCGCAATTCAGGAAAAAAAACGGGTATTTGAAAAAAGACTCAGGCTTATTCCCGAAGGATTTCTTGTCCTGGCCGACTCCAGCGAAGAAACCGTTAAAAAAAACAAGGTTGCTCTCGTTTGCGGTTATCTCTGTGCTGAGCGCTGGGATTCCCTGCCGGATTTTTCTGTCCTGGAAGGCTTGGGCGAAAAAGAGCGGAAATCTGCCCTTAAAAAGCTGGAAAAACGCTTTGAGCTGGGGCACAATCCCTTCCACACTCACAAAACAAACGGCTCAATTCTCTATATAAGCTCATTCGCGCTTTTAAAAGACTACCGGGGCAGGGGCTTAGGCGAAAAATTCTTCATGAATTCGGTGGCGGCCCTCTGCTCGTCTCTGGGCGGAATCAAAAAAGTCCTTTTACTGGTGGACAGTGAGTGGCAGAATGCACTGAAAATCTACGAAAAGTGCGGATTCAAGACAATCGGCAGCCTTGAAAAGTTCTTTCCCACAATTCAGAAAAAAGAATTTGCCGACGGCCTTGTAATGGTAGCCGAGGCTGATTCCTTCAAAAACATTGAATTTTCTTATGGTTCAAATGATTTGAGCGGAATCCGGATTTAAGCAGGTATGAAGGCAGATTACCACGGATAATTCCTAACTCCTAATTCCTCATTTCTATCTCCTAATTGCTAATTGTCTGCCGCTTATTTATAATTTTGCTTATGAATTATAAAAATCCTATTTTGCTTTGCGATTATTCTGACCCTGATGTGATTCGCGTGGAAGATGATTTTTATCTTACGGCTTCAAGTTTCAATTTTGTTCCGGGGCTTCCAGTCCTGCACTCAAAAGATTTGATTCATTGGGAACTCATAAATTACGCGGCCAAGTCAATTCCCCTGCCAGGATATGAAAAAGTGCAGAACGCGAAGGGCTTGTGGGCGCCGTCAATTCGCTTTCACGAGGGATTTTTCTATATTTTCGTGGCTACTCCCGACGAGGGAATTTTCTTTACGAAAACGAGCGACCCTTACGGAGAATGGAGCGGATTACAGTGTGTCTGGAGCGGAAAGGGCTTTGAAGATCCCTGCCCCATCTGGGAAAAGGACGAAAAAGGCAAAGAACATCTTTTTGTCGTCCACGCCTATGTAAAAAGCCGTATCGGATTTAATTCAAAACTGGGGCTTCTGGAGCTTGATACAGAAACTTTCAGGGCAATCAGCGAAGACAAAATCATTTTTGACGGAAGCGAAAGCCAGCCCACGATTGAAGGCCCGAAATTCTATAAAAGGAATGGATTCTACTATATTTTCGCTCCGGCGGGAGGAGTCACCACAGGCTGGCAGACAGTTTTACGCTCAAAAAGAATCGACGGTGACTACGAAGAAAAAATCGTACTGGCACAAGGAAAATCTCGTGTCAACGGCCCCCATCAGGGCGGCTGGGTTACGACGGCAAGCGGTCAGGACTGGTTTATTCACTTTCAAGATGCAGGAATTTTCGGGCGGATTACTCACTTGCAGCCGATGAAGTGGGTAGGTGACTGGCCGGTTATGGGAAGTGCGGTTAAGCTGAATGACGAAAAAGCACTTCTTTCTGTCGGCGAGCCTGTGGATAAATGGAAGTGCCCGGAAGTCTCTGCCGATAAGAATAGACGCGGATTGACGCAGGGTAAAGCGGATGTGCCGCAAGGCCGGGGCAGAAATGGAAAGAATCCGCCAGTGTCTGAATTCCAAACCAGCGCAAATGTCGAAAAAATGTCCGGTATTGTCGCTACAAGCGACAAATCCCTCTGGCTCACGCCTTCTGTCTGCACAAAAAAGATTGACTCAAAAAAGTTCTCTTACGAAAAAGAAATTTCTCTGGCGGGCGAATGGCTTGAAAAGGAAAGGCGGGGAATCATCTTCCTTGGGAATGAATACGCCGCCCTGCAAGTCGAAAAATCTGGTGCGAATGAATTTATGCTCTCTTATATTGAATCATGCGGAAGCAAGAGCGGCGACGCCGAACGAAAGGAAAATGTGATTTGGAGCGAAAAAACGCCCCCTGTCAAAGAAAAACTTATGTTAAAAATGAAATTCACCGCCGCCAAAGACGGAAAATCAGGCTTAGTTCGCTTTTTCGTGAAATACGGGAAAATTTCCTTTAAGTCAAGGACTTTCTCAACTGTGAATGCCCACTGGGTCGGAGGCAGGTTCGGCAGCTTTTAGCTATTTCCGCCAGTAATCCGGGAAAAGGAAAATTATCAGATTATAAAGCTCCAGACGGCCTGCAATCATGGCAAATGAATACCAGTATTTTAAGAAGGGGCAGAGGGCTCCGCAGTTTTCGCTGGGGCCTAAGGCTCCGAAAGCGGGGCCTACATTTCCCACCATGGAGAGGCTGGCCGTAAAGCCGGTGAGAATGTCCAATCCGCAGAAAGTGCTGATCATCGTGGTGGCGAAAACCAGCATAAAATAAACGAAAGTGAATGCCGCAACATTGAAAACCAAATCTTTGCGTCCGGCTTTTTGATTTAGGCTAACTGTAAACACGCCGTGGGGATGCAGCATTCTGAGCATTTCGTTCCAGGCCTGCTTTTTAAGGACGACCCAGCGGATGATTTTAAAGCCGCCGGAAGTTGAGCCTGAACATCCGCCTGTAAAAAAGAGCAGGAAGATAAAATACTGGGCGGCAGGAGGCCATGTCGTAAAATCAGCTGTGGCGTATCCCGTGGTGGTCATAACGCTTGCTACCTGAAAACTTGAATAGCGGAGGGCTCGGGCAAAGGAGCCGTAATGTGGAATCAGGACGATGGCGATTACAATCACGCAGAGGGCAAAAAGCGAGAGATATGCCTTTAATTCGGAATTTTTTCTGACTTCATCGAATTTGCCGGTAATCACATAAAAATAAAGGCTGAAGTTGATTCCCGCGAGGAACATGAAGACCGTGCAGACGATTTCCACTGCCAGAGAATTGTATGCGCCGATGCTGGCGTTTTTTGTGGCAAAACCGCCCGGTCCCAGCGTGGAAAATGCGTAGGAAAGGGAATCGATTACATCAAGACCGCAGATTTTAAGGGCAATGAACTGAGCCAGAGTGAATCCTGTGTACAAAAACCAAAGAGTCTTTGCAGTGTTAGCCATTTTTGGCGTGATTTTGCCTTTTTCGGGGCCGGTGCTTTCTGCTTTTATGAGCTGGAAACTTCCAACGCCGAGGAGGGGAAGAAGGGCAACCGTAAGGGCTATGATTCCCATGCCGCCCAGCCAGTGCATCTGGCATCTCCACAAATTGATTGAGCGGGGAAGGGCTTCCACATCAGAAAGAACCGTGGCTCCCGTGGTGGAAAAGGCTGAAACGCTTTCAAAAAACGCGTCGTGGAAAGTGGGAAGGCTGCCGCTGGCCAAAAGAGGAATCGTGCCGAAAATGCTGATTGAAATCCACGCGAGGGCGACGAAGGCGAAAACGCTCCGAATCGAGAATTTTATCGCCGTTTTTTTTACCGCGAAGAAAAAAATCAATCCTACGACAAGCGAAAATGCCAGTGGAAGCGCGAAGCTCGGAATGACCGAAAATTAGCCGCAAGA
>JAFUHS010000038.1 GCA_017468745.1 Treponema sp.
CCCCGTCATAGACTGTCACTCCGGCCTGAGCCGCCTTGTCGTCAATAGTGTTCGCCCCAAGGGGAAAGCCCACAACCGTGCAGACTTTCACATCGCTCCCGGCCAAAAGCTCAGAAGCCAGAGGCACATAAGAAGGATTCACGCAGACAGAGGCAAAACCGTATTCTTTGGCCTCAGCGCAAAGTTTCTCAATATCGGCTTTTTTTGCACAGGGATTCAAATTCGTGTGATCAATCATAGCCGCAATTTTCTTAATATTCTCAGAGTTCTTTTCCATAAGAAAGATTTTAGCACGGGTGGATTTTTTTTTAAACCACAGATTAACACAGATAAAAATTAATCTGTGTAATCTGTGTTAATCTGTGCTAATCTGTGGATATCAGTTAGCCTTGTCTAATTCGTTCGTTAGCGAAGTCTAATTCGTTCTTCAAACCCTTGTTTTTCGCATTTTCCGATATTACAATAATATCATAAACCATTTTGAAGAGGTACAAATTATGGCAATGAAAATCGATCCAAGCGTTTGCGTAAACTGTGGAACTTGTGAGCCGGACTGCCCGGTTGGAGCAATCTCAGAGAACAACGGACACCGCGAAATCGACGCTGGAAAATGCGTAAGCTGCGGAACATGCGCTTCTGAATGCCCGGCTTCAGCAATTTCTGAGGCATAAGTTCATTCTTTATAGCAAGGCTGCCGTAAGGCAGTCTTTTTTTTTTCATTTTTTTGCTTTACAATGTGAGCATGTTTATTTTACTGCTTGTCATCTGCGGAATTTTATGCTCGCTTTCTGCCTACCCCCTCTGTTTTTTCGCAAGAACCTTCCAGACTACCTACACTTTTACCGTAAGCTTCATGATTCTCGCTCTTTTCGCTTTCCTTACCTTTATGCAAATCAAAAAACATGGCGTAAAATCAGCTGTTTTCTTTTCAGTCAAATTTTTAATCATAGCCGCAGGGATTTCAGCCTTTTTAAGCTCGGTTTTCTCAGCTAAACGCCTTCTGGCCCTCATTTTTCTTGCCGTCACGGTCGCCGCATTCGTGTTAAGCTCACATTTCCTCAAATCCGGCAGGAAGGAACTCGCCGCAGAATCAGCATGAAGTTTTTTTTCTTTTTTTTGCGCAAAGATTCGCGAACTGCCGCTGTTCCGCCCTTCGCTCACGCTCATAGCCTTCGGCTACTTCGGGGCTTCATAGCGGTGCGGCATCTGCTCTTTCTCCTGATTTTTCTCACACTTTTTCCGCTTTTTCCACAGGAACCACTTTTCGTTACGAGCGCGTCTCTTCCCCGCATCGAAAATCCCAAATTCGTCTCACCGCGTTATGCAAAAAACGGGGAAGAGCGCGAAAAAATCTCCCGGGGGAACGAAATATGGCAGCAATACCAGAAAGACATGGAGCGTTACCGAAAAATCAAAAATCTCCCCAAGGATTTTCCTCCTGAAAAAATCCGCGATAAACCTAAGTCTCTATTTTATACATACCGGGTCGTAAGCGACAAGGAAAAATACCTGGACAGCTTCCACGGTCTCTATGCTCGCTTCCAGACAGGACAGGGCAGTCTTGCAACGATAAACAGGATTTCCTCTCCAGATTCTATCCAAATCGGCATGGAGCTGATTCTTCCAATTCCGCAGGGGCTTTTCATCCCCAAAAAAGCCGAATCCGCCCTTGAAATCCTTCTCCAAAAAGAATACGCTCCAATAATCACGGAGAAAAGCGCAGTCTACGACATAGACGGTCAGGAATTTTACTTTCTCCCGGACCGTACTTTTACCCCCACGCAAATCGCATTTTTCCACGACAATGGAATGCAACTTCCTTTAAGCAAAAAAATCATCACATCTGAATTCGGCTACCGCACCAGTCCGGTCTCAGGCACATGGAAATTCCACGCCGGAATAGACCTTGCCGCCCCCATAGGCACAGAAGTTTACGCATGCAAGAGCGGAATCGTCGCCGCCGCTGAGCAAAATCACCCTCTCTACGGAAAATACATCGACATAAAGCATAATGGAAATACTGTGAGCCGCTACGCCCATCTGTCAAAAATTCTCGTCACCAGAGGCAAAAGCGTTTCGACAGGCGAAACAATCGGCCTTGTAGGAACAAGCGGGGCTTCCACCGGTCCGCACCTGCATTTTGAAGTCCGGGAAAACGGCACTCCGACCGACCCTGCCAAGCAAATAAAGAATTTTTAACGGAAAACAACATTTTTTCAAAAGATTTGGACATTATCGGCATCTTTTTATATAAGTTTTAGTATTTATTTGCAGAATTCCTGATTTCCACCATAGAAAAAAAATTATAGCTGTAATATAATAAGATGATTTTAAACTATGCGGAATTTTCTTTCTCCTCTAACAAAGAAACACAGAATAAGTCTTTCTCTCTGCCTTTTGTTTTTTGCCAGCCATATCTCCTTATCCGCAGAAAATTTTCGTGTCAAAACGCTTATTCCCCTTCCGCTCACGGGTCTTGAAGAAAAGATTACCGTCTCATCAAGCATCAACGACGCTCTCTTCATCACACTTCCCAATGACCTGACCTATGTCAGCGGCATAGAGCTAAATCTTAAAATTCCCGAAGAAATTGCCACATGGCGGGATTCAGTCGCTTACATGCTCTACGAAAACATGGAGCCCCTTCCTTCCGAAAAAAGCAAAAACTACTCTGGTGACAGAGTACATCTCGACACACTTCCAGGAAAGCTTTCCCTCACGATTCATATTCCGATTTCTCCAGATTTCTCAATTAAAGACAGCCCCTACTCTGTAAAGATTCAGGCTCCCAAAGATTTCCAAAAAGGAATATTCCTTCGCTTCATGATGGTCATGAAAGGCGTTCCTGAATCGCTTGAAAACGCAATACTGGAAATCACGGCAAAACCTGTCCTAAAGAACCTGGGTGCGCTATCCCTTACAACAAGCCCCGCTTCGACTGACGAAAAAAAATACTCTGTCTTTATCGATGACCTTCCAGTTCAGGACTATGAAACAAAGATGCTGCCGACAGGTGAACACCACCTTTCGGTCGTAAGCGATTCTTACCGAAACGAGCTGCGCACATTCCGCATCGAGCAGGCAAAAACAACCACACTTGCAGTACAATTGCGGGGAATCGAACCGCTTTTAAAGATTCTCTGCCCGAAAAACACTCAGGTATTTCTTGACGGAGAGCCAACAAATGCTAGCGGCGAGGCCTTCCTTATCTCACAGGGGGAACATGCCGTCAAATTTATACTCGGAGATTACGAAATCGTCAAAACAATCTCAGCTATAAACGGTCGTACTTATTCCGTCAACCTCAATGTTGATGCAACCATCTCCGAAGAAGAGTAACATCAGCTGCCGGAGACTCTAATCGCTTTGCCACAGCACAAAGTTTCCTAGAAGGCCTATTATCCAACAAATCATTTAAATCATATTTTTTTTCAAATACACTAAAGATTTTCACTGTTTATAGCGATAATATAAGAGTCGGGCACGCAATTATCCCCTCCCACCCATTGGTGCCCGACTTGCCTGATGGGCAATTAGGGCTGCCGGTTGGCAGCCCTTTTCTTTTAACAAAGTGCCTTTACAGAAGCCCTTAGAAATTGTATTCTATATAAATGCAAAAAAATAGCAAAATTACGATTGCAATGGTTTCCGGGCTTTTTTTCTTTGCTATAGTCTTCGGTGTAGCTTTAGGACTAGCCCTTTCAAATACAAAATATATAATCGACAACGAAAATTTCACGGAATTTGACACAGCCCTACCTACCCGTATTCTCGACATAAACGGCGAGCTTATCACGGAGCTTGCCAGCGAAGAAAAACGAGAGATTATCAGCATAAACCACCTTCCCCAGCACATGATAGATGCCCTCGTATCCCGAGAGGACCGTATTTTCTACAATCACCATGGTTTTTCCGTAAAGGCTCTTTTCAGGGCGGCAATCGGGCAGGCCTTACACCTATCCCTCGGCGGGGGCTCAACCCTCACCCAGCAGATTGCCGGCACGCTTTACTGCGACCGTCGGGATATGTCATATATGCGAAAGCTCAAGGAGCTGTGGTGGGCAATTCAGATGGAACGCCGTTTCTCAAAGAACGAGATTCTTGAGCTTTACCTCAACAAAATCTATTTTGGCGGCGGAACATACGGCGTAAACGCGGCCAGCAAATACTATTTCGGCCACGACGCAACGGAAATCACCCCTGCAGAA
>JAFUHS010000039.1 GCA_017468745.1 Treponema sp.
CGCTCACGGCCGCCGGAAACAGTAGCCGAAGCAACACCGTCAAGCTGTTCAAGACGGGGCTGAACCACATCCTCTGCGTAAGTTCTGAGTTCCTCTGGAGTTCGGCTTCCCTTCATTGAAAGCATCATAATCGGCATCATTGAAGGATCCATTTTGATTGTAATAGGCGCATCCGCATCGCTAGGGAGATAACGCCGTATCAAGTCGATTTTATCCCGGATTTCGTTGGTGGTGGCATCAAGATTGGTGCCGTAATTCATTTCCAGGATAATCAAGCTGGTGCCCGTCATAGAGCGGGACTGCAGCTTCTTCAAGCCGGAAAGACCTGAGAGAGAACTTTCCATTGTTCGGGTAACACTCTGCTCCACTTCCTCAGGGCCCGCGCCGCTGTAAGTGGTGATGACAATCATGTAGGGCAAGTCCATGTCCGGGTACATGTCTACCGGGAGCTTAAAAACACAATAGATACCGAGCAAGACAGACATCAAAAAGACAAGGAATGTCGTCGTCGGTTTATTTACGCATCTTTCAGAAATAGTCATTTAAATCTCCTAGTTAGAAGAAACGATGTTTACTTTTGAGCCGTCGTTAAGCAAAGTCTGACCTTTGGTAACGATTTCCTCACCGGCTTCAAGACCTTTTGTGATTTCAACCTTGTTGTCTACTGAAATGCCTCTTGTGACCGGTCGCAGACCAACAACGGCCGCATTTTTTCCTGATTTCGGGCTTGTGATAACGAAGACATAATCCTTGCCGTCGCGGGTAACGATGGCTGAAACAGGAAGGATAATCGCATTCTTTACGCTTTCGGTAACGAGGCGGACGCGACCGTACATACCGACTTTTACGCGGCTGTCAGGGGGATTGAGACGAAGTTTTACGCCCATAGTGCGGGTTGAAGTATCCAGAACAGGGCTTACCTCAAAAATCTTTGCCCCGAACTCAACGCTGGGATATGCGTCAAAAGTAACCGTCGCTTTCTGTCCGTTTGAGATTCGGCTGATGAAGCGCTCTGCAATATTGATTCGGATTTCAAGGTCATCCGTGCGGGCAACTTTTGCGACAGAAGAAGACTGAGAGACAGTTGAGCCGACAGTTACCGGAAGCGAAGTGATGCGGCCTGAAATCGGAGCGCGGACAGGGCTGTCGTTATAGACGACACCGACGCGAAGAGGGTTTACATAAGCCAGAGTCTGCCCCTGCTTTACCATATCGCCGACCTTTACGAGGATATTGGTGATTTTTCCGCCCTGATCCGGCAAGACCATAACTTCATTCACAGAAGCCACATCGCCGCCGAATTCAAGATAATCATCAAGATTTCCAGCCACAGTTTTATATGTAGAGACTGCGTATAATGTCTCAACTTCCTTTGCTTCCTCAGCCTGAGCCGCCTTTTTGCCGCAGCTCATAAATGTAAGGGCAGCCGTCATCGACGCAATTGTAATTACCGATTTTGCAGTTCTTTTCATGTATTTTCCTCCAATTGTTTACTGTTTATTTTCCGTAAGATTAACATTCAGCGTATTTTCCAAGTCCATCAGAGCACTGATGTACTGGAATTTCTGATTCAACTGACCAAGTTTTGCCTGATTGAGAGAACTTTCAGCATCGCGCAAGTCAAGCAACTCTGTCGTTCCGTTTCGGTAAGAGCGGGCCGTCATGTCATAAGCCCGCTGTGCAAGAGTAACATTTCTGCCCATGGCATCAATCTGCTCCCGTGCCTGCCGGAGAGTATCAACGGCCTTACGGACATCAACCTTCTGCTTTTCTTTAAGAGTCTGAATCGACAGGTCAAGCTGGGCAAGCTGCTGCTTATAATCCTTTACTTTCTGCCTGTTAGAAGACCAGGGAAGCATATTCGTAAGATTCCAGACAAGGGTAAGGGAAAGACTTCCCGAATCGTACCATTTTTCATCTTTTCCCAAATCCTTGTAAAAATGCCATGCACCTTCTGAACCGATATAAACCGGCTGCCATCCATAACTGAGCGCAAAAGTCGGGAGCCAGGTCGCAAGGTCAGATGCCGTAATTCCCAGTTTTGCCGCAAGTTTGTTTTTTTCAAGAGACTGAATCTGAAGGTCATTGTCAGCGTATTTTGCAAGCAAATCATCTGCATCCGCCTCGATATAAGTCGGCTCTATTGGACTTGTAAGCTCAATTTTTGAGCCCACAGGCATGCCAAGCATAAAAGCGAACAAATCCATCTGCTGGACGAGAGACTGTTCCGCACTGTCTACATCCGGCTTTGTGTTCTCGTAATTTACCTGAGTCTGCAAATACTGAATCTCAGGAATTGCTCCGTTCTTAAAGTTTGCCTGTGCCTGAATCATTCGCTGCCGTGCATTTTCCAAAGTCGTTTTCTGGATTTTAAGGCTTTCCTGCTGCAAAAGGAGACCATAATACATCTTTTTAATGCTTGTGATTGTCTCTCTCTGGCTCTGTTCCCATGAAACCTTTCCGGCTTCGTACTGAGCCTTTGCAATCTTTATCTGCGCGACATAGGCAGGAGTAAAATTCCAGCTGATTGCGGCATTTCCGATGGTACTCCAGCGGGCTTCTTCGTCAGCATAGTCAGTCGTAACAGGATATTTACCGCCGGTAAGCGAATTGAAAAGCTGGCTCTGGGCAGCGGTTGCCGGACTGTATTCATTCGCACGGCTCATGGTTCCGCTCAACTGAACATTAGGCAAGAAAACATTCCAGGAATATTTTGATGCCCGCGCCTTTATTTCAAGATCAATGTCATTGCTTTTAAGCGTGCGGCTGTGCTCAAGGGCATAGTCCACGGCTTCATCAATCGAGAGTTTAAAAACTTCTGTATTTTCATTCTTCTTTTCAGATTTTGAATCAGCGTCCTGTGCGAAAGTAAAATTTACCGCCACAAAACCAATCAGAATCAAACTCGTCAGTTTCTTCATTTATTCCTCCGTTATTTTATTCCATTGAATATATAGTTAATCATGAAAGAAAAACCTTCCATGAATTTTTCCTCAGTTAAATCCTTTCCTTTAGCCTCCACTAAAAAGGCCACGGGAAGAACGCCAGCCCAAGTAATAAGCACTTTCGGTGAATATGGAAAGCCCAAATCAGGGGAAGTAATCCTTTCAGGAAGCCGTTTTTCCCAAACGCTGTAAACCTCATCATTACAATCTTCAGGATTTTTACCGCTCGCCGCGTCAAAAGAATCATCTGCGCCCATCAAAAGCCAGCCGCAAATTGGAATGATTTCCGGCCGATGCTTAAAGAACTCCAGCTCTGAGTACATCTGAATCATCATATATTCAGTGAAATTCTTTGCCTCCGCCGTGTTTTCGTTCGCAATCGTCTGCAGGAGCGAAATTTCTTTGTTGACCAGCGTTTTAATCATGTGATTTTTGTTATCAAAATATTCATAAAGGCTGCTTTTTGCCATGCCAAGCTCGTCAGCAATCCGTTCGACAGTCACGCCGCCAATTTTGTATTTTTCGATGACCGAGGCAAGAGCCTTAAAAATCTTGTTTTCAGCGGGGAAAGAGTTTTCCGGGATTTTGCACAAAGAAACCAGCTCTTCCCGCCGTTCAGAAGAAATTTCCTGCGGATGAACAGGACTGCCTTCTTCCGTGCAGCCTGAAAGTCCATTTATCAGCAGATTGACGACCTTCTCAGAAAAGCCCTGAGATTCCACGCCAAACTTTCCCTCAGCCCTGAATTTTTCATGCAGTTTTACGAAATAAAAGAGCGACATTCCAGAGAAAATATGCTTGGCGAACAAAGTCATGTCGCTTTTGAATTTATCAAGATAAAAAACCTGATCAGAATCGCCGCAGGCAAAAGAAACCTTGCACTCGTTCAGCTTTTTAAAAAGCCTTTCCTCATAGCTTACATTCTGCGACATCTGGGAAATCAAATAGTTGACATGGCTGGGATTTTCGATGAAATACTGAACAAGCCCGGCCAGTGATTTTTTTGTAATCTCCAAATCTTTTGTACTGATGTCTTTGAGCAGAATCAGCATATCATCAACGATTCTGTTCTCCATTGCCTCAAGCAAATCATCTTTGTTTTTAAAATGACGGTAAATAGCAGGCTTTGAAATTCCCACCTTAGCCGCCAGCTCATTCATAGAGAAAGATGAAAAGCGGGGGTCTTCAAGAAAAGAAAAAGCGGTATCGAGAATAAGCTCTTTTGTCGGTTTTGAAGTAGTATTCCTTGGCATATTGTTACCGTACAGTCGGTAACAATAATATACCGAACATTCGGTAACAAGTCAA
Organism: Treponema sp.; assembly: GCA_017468745.1. Lineage (GTDB taxonomy): Bacteria > Spirochaetota > Spirochaetia > Treponematales > Treponemataceae > Treponema_D. The sequence goes on from JAFUHS010000039.1 coordinate 4,254, forward strand.
GAAATTTCAGTCTTTTTTCTGTAATGAAATGGCTCGTTCCCTGAATTCGTCAATATTCTCACACTTAAGCTCTTCGGCAAGGGCAAATTCAGAGTCAGAAAGCTCCTTTTCACCCAGTGCAGCATAGGCAAGGGCAAGATTGGCATGCATGACAGCAATTTTAGGCTCAAGGGATGTGGCCCTTCTCAAATTTGAGACAGCTTCTTTAGCCCTTCCCTGCGTAAGATAAAGAGCCCCTAGACTTGCATACGCTTCTCCTTTCTGCGGATTTAATTCTATCGCCTTGCGGTAGGCACCTTCAGCCCTGGAATCTTGCTTTAAAAGATGGTAAGTCATACCGAGAGAGACAAGGTTTCGGTATTCAGGATGAAGCTCCACGCTTTTTTCCTGATAAATAACCGCATTTTCCAAATCATCTTGCTGTAAATATAAATTCGCCATGAAATTATAAATAAGCTCGGGAGAATAATTGCTTTCTTCCTCAAGGGCGGCCGTAAAAAGCCGGAGCGCCTCATCGTAATTATTTGCCTGATAAGCCTTCATTGCCCGCTGAACAGTCAAATCACCGGGCTTTGAGCAAGAAAAGAAGAAGATTGATAAAAGAAACAGTATAAAAGATTTAAGAGAAGTTCGCATACTCAAAAAGATACCAAAAAAACATTTTTCTTCCAATAAAAAGATTAAGAATTGTAATTTCTAAGATTTAAATTTATAATATAATCTTAATAGATTCTTAAACTATCTGGGGATAATACATGAACACAAGCACCGCTCTCTCGCAAATAAATTCAATCACGACAAAATTTGATTCTATTTTTAATCAACTCGATTCTCTTTTTCCGCAGCTGATACGAGCCGATGAGCACTCAAGTTTCAGCCAGCTGAAAAATTCAATTTCTACAATTCACAGGAATGTCTTTTCAAAGTCAAACGAAAGTCCCCTTAACTTCAACGAAAAATATTCTCCCGTCTTCAATAAACTGAATGACAAAATCTCTGATTTGAAGCATCTCGATGAGCTTATCGCCGAAATAAAAGAAGACTCTGAGCAAATGGAACTCATAGCTCTGAACGCAATGGTCATATCCGTAAAATCAGGCGAAAAAGGACTGGCATTCAGCCGCATAACCGAAAATTTGCAACGACTCTCAAAAGATATGTTTCTCTATTCCGACAAGCTCAGCGAAGAAGAATCGGGACTGCTTGAGAATATCAACCAGCTGAAAACGATTTTCTCAGGTATCATGAATTCCCAAAAATCGATTTCCTCAAAAGATGCCGACTGTATTTCAGAAATCAAAAAGATGCTCTCTAATGTCAGCCCGGCTCTCTCTGCCCTTGAACAGGAATCAGACAGCATCTATGTCTGCATTGAAAAAACGATGTCTGTTACCAGCAAACGAAAGGAAATCTGTCAAAAACTCATCGAAGCGAATAAGGCTCTAAAAGAATTAGAAAAATACTCTCTTCCAAAGCCAGGAAGCGATGAGGAACTGGACTATACGGCTTTTGCCCTCAAATCATACGAAAAAATCCGCGATATTCTCTCACAAATATCATCTGAACTGTCTTTGTGCTGCTCAAGCTTTGCAGGAAACTGGGGGCAAGTCCTCGAAATCTTTGAGTCATCCGACAAGAAGCGAATGGATTTTGAATCCCGCTTTTTAAACAACCACGCTTTCGGAAACGACAACATACAAAAACAAGTCTCAACCATCATCGAAAAATTCAAGACAATGATGAGTGACTTCAACAGTTACCATAGTGTCCAGACAGAACTGCAGGCAACCTGCAAGAACATAACAAAAATGGCAAAAAGCATTTACTCGGTCTTTGAAAGTCTGCGTCCGGTTATGAGCAGACTGCATCATGTCCGTATTCTCCAGCAGATTGAAGTCTCAAAAAACGACGCGATTAAATCCGTTCAGGATTCAGTAACTGACATGGATAATCTTATCAATTCTGCAAATAAATCCCTCGATGACATGCAGGGAATCCTCGAAGCCTTCATTCAGGATACAACCGTTATGCTCACGAATTTCATGCATTCAATCGACTCTGACAACGAAAAAATGCTGGCCATCCGAGGCGAAAAAGAAGCTTTCTTTGGCGACTTGAATAATGGAAAGAATGCGGCGGATGCTGCAATACAGAATTTTACCGTTTACCCGGACGATTTCCACAAAAAATGCGTGCTCGTCCAGCAGAATTTGCAGGATCTCATGCGATTCAACTCAAATTTCAGCTCATTTGCAAATGAAATCGATACAGAAAGGGGGGCTTTATTCCAAAAAAAGAATAGCCTCATGAGCGAAAAAGGGCTTACGAACTGGGAGATTAAGAATATTAAATATCTTGATTCTCTTGCTCAAATATAATATCTTTTAAATAGTAGATTTTTGGGGTTTCCCGAATCGAATAAATTTATGGAGGATTTAAATGGCAGAATTCAAAATGAAGGATTTTGACCTTACTGGAAAAGTCGCTTGGGTAACAGGTGCTTCTTACGGAATCGGTTTCGCAATCGCTAAGGCTTTCGCAGCTGCTGGTGCAAAAATCGTTTTCAACGACCGCGGACAGGAACAGCTCGACAATGGCTATAAAAACTACAAAGAAGCAGGAATTGAAGCTCACGGTTATGTTTGCGATGTTACAGACGAAGCTGCTGTTCAGGAAACAGTTAAAAAAATCGAGAAAGATGTCGGCGTAGTCGATATTCTCGTAAACAACGCTGGTATCATCAAACGAATCCCAATGCTCGAAATGAAAGCAGAAGAATTCCGTCAGGTTATCGATGTTGACTTGAACGCACCATTCATCGTTTCTAAGGCAGTTCTCCCAGGCATGATTAAAAAAGGCCACGGAAAAATCATCAACATCTGTTCTATGATGTCAGAGCTCGGTCGTGAGACAGTTTCTGCTTATGCAGCAGCTAAGGGCGGTCTCAAAATGCTCACACGCAACATCTGTTCTGAGTACGGCGGACAGAACATCCAGTGTAACGGTATCGGACCTGGATACATCGC
>JAFUHS010000040.1 GCA_017468745.1 Treponema sp.
GGTATAAATCATGTCTAGAGTTTGTGATATCTGCGGAAAAGGTTCTCAGTCTGGTAACAGAGTTAGTAAATCATACAACCACACACGCCACACTTGGAGACCAAACATCATCAAGGTAAAGACAGAAGATTTCGGAAGAACTGAAACAATAAAGGTCTGCACCCGCTGCTACCGCTCAGGTTTCGTTACAAAGAAAATCACAGTCGTTCCTGCAAACGCTGGCGCTCAAAAAACAGCTGCCAACTAATTCAATTTTCCAAATTGAATGAACCCACCGTAAAGCACGGTGGGATTTTTTTTGCTAGTCGCGTGTTACCAAAAGGGCACACAAAACAATGAGGTGCATTGCGAAATCGTATAGCCATGAAAGGAAATCGTTGAAATTTCCGTGGATGAAATCTGCGAGGACGATTGCCACAGCCCAAACGATTATGATAATCAGCTTGAGGATTGTTCCCAGCCTGCCTACTCGGTCACCGATGAAAAGCTGGAGAATGATAAAGATTCCCGAGAGCAATTCGATGATGCCGAATACGATGCCCATAATCTTAGCGAAGTCGCCGCTGAAGATACTTTTGATTGCCTTGCAGCCGAAGTCTCCGCCGCCCTGCAAAGCCCAGATTCCGCCGATAGCGAGAAGCGCGCCAACGGCGATGTTGAGGATAAGCCAGAAAAGACTTACCGTTGATTTTTTAGCCATTACAGCCTCCTTTATAAATTACGCGGAATATCTCGCAGACGATTTTGCTGTCTTCGCGGACTTCAAAGCCGCACAAATCAGCCTCGTCTTCCAGTAATTCACGCATTTTATCCTGCCAGTCGGAAAGATTCTCATTCTCCCCGTCACGGGCCGCAAGGTCCCAGGGGATTTCATTGAAGGGTATTACACTCACATTGGTCACTTCGAGAATTGCCACAGGCTCTTCCTCTGAATCGATAACGACATAAACCTCTCCGTCCACGGGAATAGACTCACGGTTAATCTCAAAAGAATCAAAGGGCGTGAAGATAGCGGTTTTTGCCCCCGAAAGCACGAGGGAAAGCTGAGTCTGCCCCGTAAAACCAGAGTCCTCAAAGACAAGTTCGCCTGAATAAGTGGCATTTTCAGCTTTTTGATTAGTCGCCGTCAGGTATGATTTCCAGAATTCCGCTGTTGTCATTATTTTCTCCCGCTTTTTGAAAGCATTATGATAAAAGCGATAATTACGAAAATACTTGGAACTACCGCAAGAATAAGCTGGACAAGGGAAATTTGATTCCCCAGCAGAGAGATTTCTTTTGCTGTCACGAAGCCCAGTTTTAAGAGCAGGTCAAAGACAATTGCCGAATAGCCAGTGACGGCCGCAAGAACCAGAAACATCCATGAAAAATCTCTGGTCTTACTCCAAAGCATGATGGCGAGGAAAGCAATGATTCCGCCGAGAAGAAGTTTTATTGTAAAAAAAATTATTTCGGTCTCAGTCATAAATGAAAGGATTTTTCTGAAGTTTGGAGAATACGCCTTTGTCAGCACCAAAAGGAACTATCGAAGGCTGGTGATAATCAGGTGAAATCAGGACGGCAGAATCCAGGCAGTGCCTGAAAAAATCAGCGTATCTGTCTTCAGGGACTTTAGGAAAGAGATAGGGGCCTTTCCGCTCCCAGTATCTTGTGACAATCTGGTCGTAGATGAACCAGTGTTTTTCTTCCCTTTCCTGCAATGCCTTGATTAAATCATAAATTGAGCGGGTGACCGCCGCACACAAGGCCGACGGAAGGAAAATTTGCCCTGACAATGAAAAATCAGGATTGATTGCACGGGTATCTTTTAGCGCAAGAACGAAAATGTCGGCCGCCCAAGGGAGAGCCGGGGCAAAAAGAATGCAGTCCACGCTCCGCCAGTCAAGGCTGACAGGATTCCATGGCCGCCATACGCTTGTTCCCTCTGCCGAAAGAGAGAGAGCCGCCTTTAGGGCAGCCTCTTTGTCAGAGAAGGTGAAAGCCCGCCTGTCATCGCCAAAGAGCGCGGAAACGGCACGGTCAAGACGGCTTTTTTCGCGGCCGCATGGTGAAGAAAAATCCGTGAAATAGCTGCCTAGAGCCCCCCGCTCCAGAACATTCTTGAAGACAGTGAAGGCAGAGCCGCCCCAGCCGAGGATTGCCCGTCCGCCTTCCTGATACAAATCCGTGAGGCGCACGCCTTTTGCCGTATAGAGATAGGATTTTCTCGCCCGCTTTACGCTTCCGAAACGAGAATATATTTCTTTTGCAAGTTCAATTGTCTGAGACATTTGAATGAAATTATAGCAGAAAAATGATTCAAATGGTAGAATTAAACATCACTTTTTTTGGAGGCGAAGATGAATTTTATTCGGCTCATCCTTGTAGGAACAGCAATCGGCATGGCAAATGTAATCCCAGGCGTTTCAGGAGGAACTCTTGCCGTTGTCTTCAATATCTATGACAAATTCGTAAATGCAATCACCCTTAATGTCAGAAAACTGAAGGAGAACTGGCGCTTCATCCTGCCCCTCTTATCAGGCATGGCACTTGGTGTCCTCATTTTCAGCAAGCTGATTACAATCCTCTACACTAATTTTCCTGTTCAGACAAATTATTTTTTCACCGGTCTGATTTTAGGAAGCATCCCCATGCTTTTCGTCTACATGACCAAAAGCGAAAAGACTCAGAAGATGGGTACGGCAAAAAAACTTACCGTCATTCTCTGTGCCGTAACGGGTCTTGTCATACTGCTCACTTTCTCTTACCTTGAAGTCAAATATGGTGGCGGAGACAAAACAGCCGGAATGAGCGCAGACCTTCCCGAATGGACGGTAAAACTTGCGGGGCGAATTTTCTTCGCAGGTATTGTCGGGGCTGTGGCAATGATTATCCCCGGCATTTCAGGCTCCCTTCTCATGCTGATTTTAGGTGTTTACCCAATAGTAATGAAAAGCATCCCTGCCCTCTTCCTTCCCAGCCAGACCTTCCACGCCCTTATCCTTCTTTTACCCAACGGAGCGGGTGTCTTAATCGGCCTTCTCTGCGGAGCACAGCTGGTAAAATATCTTCTTAAAAAAGCCCCCAATCACACTTACGCCGTTATTTTCGGTCTTCTCTGCGGTTCGGCAATCAATCTCTTCCCGGGCTTTGGCGAGATTCATGGAGCCGGAATGGCCCTTGCCTGCCTTATCTGCGTGGCTGGAGGAGCGGCAATGGCTTATTTTTCAACAAAACTCGCCCCCTCCGAAGACAAACCGGAAGGAAAAGAAAGCGAAAAATCTATCGAATAGACTCCCGCTCGAATTTCGTCTTTAAATACACATATTCGTAAAGAATGTCGTCAAAATTCTCGTAGCCGAAGATTTTATGAATCTGTGTAATCCTCCACTGCTTTATGTTTGCGGTGTGGGGATAGGGAAGCCAGAAAAGCCTTTTTGAGAAATGGCGGATGACGGTATTCCTGTACAAAAATTTCTGGTCATTAAAACGCTGGCTGATTTTCAGCTGTTTTGTGGTACTGCGGACAATGGCGCTTTCATCGGCAAAAAGAAGTTTTTTAGTTTTTATCAGGTCCCGGCTTTTTTTGAAAAGCCCGGTCTCACGGCATTTTTTCATGTTGAAGAGGATAACGCCCGCATTTATAAAACGGCGGAGGAAAAAGAGAATCAGCTTTCCGTAATGGTCTGGGGCGGCGGCATATTCGTAATCAGAAATATCGATGTCATACAAAAGTCTGATATCACGGTTAAAGAGCAGGTCTATGTCCAGATAGAGGAGTTTTTCAGGAATCTGGGGTACGAGGTCGGCGAAGAGGCGGATCAGCGTGTAGGGAGAGCAATAGCAGTCTTCGTTGGGAGACGAGTCGAATTCCCTGTGATAAAGCTCCGTCACATCGATTTTTTCGACCATATTCTCAGGATTGTAGGATTTTGCGACTTCCGCAAGAAAGGCAGTCTGATCGTCCGTAATCGGCGTGTAATCGGATCGAAGATGAGAGACATCCATGGTAAAAATGAAAAAATGAAAAGGCTCTCTCGTCTGTGTCCGCTTGAAAATCGAGAGCATGGTGGTAAGAGCGCCGTCAAAGACTTTGCTGTTTCCGCAGAACAGGATGTTTATCATGAATTTTCTCCATCGCCTTGGGCATCTGACTCAGATTTTTTGATATATTGAATCAGCTCCACAGTATTGAGTTTGCTTCTCTCGCACATTTTTTCATAAACCGCATCCCTTAGAGCCTTTCTCTGCTCTTTTGAAGAAAGTTTTTCGTCAGCGAAGAAAGGCCCGTCCACATAAGTGACCATGCGGGGATTCTTGGAAAAACGCCTTTTCTGATAGACATTGGTAAAGCAGAAAACCGGCGTTTTATACTGAACGGGATATTTGAAGGAAGTGTCGGCAAAGGGGCGGATTTTCGTGTAAAAAGGCCATATATGGGCTTCCGGGTATATGCAAAGCGAGCATTTTGACTTAATCCGCATTTCCATAGTGCGCATGAAATTTCTGGCGGCTGCAAAATTGTCTGGAAGAGGAAGGGCACCCAAAAGCCGCATTTTCTGCCCGATATGGGGAATTGAGACATTGTTCGGATGAACCACCACAAAGACACTTTTGGGGAAGCTCACGAAAGTAGGAACAAGCGGGTCAGAGAGAATATTGGTGTGGTTCCCGTAAATGAAAAATCCTTCCTTTTGGCAGGATTTTAAGACCTTTCTGTTAATTATTTTGTGGCGGTACTTCAGTTTTAGATAGATGAAGGCCAGAGGCATGGCAAAAAGGCGGTAAAAAAAGAAGCGTCTGAGATGCCAGCAGAAGGAGTCCGAGCCGTAATCATAGTTCTCGTCAATGGGAATGGGCTCAATCTGCATGGTGGAAAATTCATCGTTCAGCTCATCGCTGTAGTAAATAACTTTTTGCTCTTCTGCCATCAGTTTGCCGCCGCATACTCCAGAGGAATGCCGTAAGTCTCTTCGTAGACCTTTTTCCAGGCCTGAAAATTCTCATTTTTCATGTATTCGGCGTTCTTGCGTACGCTCAAATCTTTTTTTGGATAAATGAGGGGAAGAATGTGGACTGTATATTCCTGAACGGGAAAGCCGTCACCGCCAATCAAATCAGAATCGCTCATGGTGATAAAGAAGGGCATAATGGGAGCATTATTCTCCGCGGCGATTTTAAAAGCTCCGTTGGTGAGGGGACGGGGTTTCCTGTAATTCCACCACATGGCCTGCTCGGCGTAAATCAGAATCTGCCTTCCATGGGAAAGATAATATTTTGCAGCGTCCATAAAATTCTTCATCGTTGAGACATTGCTTGAAAGAGGCATAGTGTTGCAGTGGCGGAAAAGAAAGCCGTAAAAGCCCGGGAAATTAGTGTAGTTTCCTTCGCGGCAGACTTTTACCAGCTCCTTGTGATAGACATGCTTTTCGATTGCCTTGTAGACGGCGAAATTATCAAAGGCGTTGAAGTGATTGCAGGTAATCACCGCCCCTGTCCGCTTGTTGGCGATGTAATTTTCAAGCCCCCGCACTTCTTTGATAATCAGCTGCCTCGTTTTTATAAGTCTGTTGATGAGGCGGCGGGCAAGAATATTGGCAAATTTCATCCAGAATTTGCTGGAAAGTTTTTTATTGAGGTAGTCAACTTTATCCGGCGTAAGGGGAATCGTAGGCGGATCATCCTCCACATCTTCCTGCCAGCGGCCTTCTTTTTCAAAAAGTGCGATTTTTTCGACTATCGCCACCCTGCCGGGATCCTTTGCGACGGCAGGCAGAGAGGCCTCTTTTTCTGACTGATTACTCTGGTTTTCCGCCATACAAGCCTCGTTTTACCAGACTTTCGCCGGTCTTTCGCATCCGGGTATTCCAATAGTTGTTCGGGTCAGCGGAATCCTCCTCCGCCATTTTTACAAGCTCATTGAACTGAGTTTTATCCCGCTCGATTAAATCATCTCCGTAAGCGGCCTTGATTTTCAAAATCTGCTCATAAAGGAAAGTCTCTTTTGCATATTTCCAGAAATAATCCTCGTAGAGAATATTGTCATAGTGCCAGGGCTTCCAGTTAATTTTGTAATGAATGAGCTTTAAGTCACTGTCATCAAAAGAAGGATTTTTATAGGCGGATTTGTTCCAGCCAAGGCTCAGCGGTTTAACGCGCCCCTTGCAGAGTACATTGAGGTAGTCCTCGTCCTGAGTGACACGGAAAGTGAAGGAATTAAGAAGCTCGATGAATTTCGTCTCGATGTTTTCTTCACGGTAAAGTTTCGCGTTAATCAAAAGCACGCCCGCACTGAAATAGTCATAGCGGTATACGCCCAAAGCCTTTTCGACATAAGTGCCGTAAACATCATAGTCGGTCATGACCTCTTCGCTGGCAGCGGCCACAAGATTGTCGCCAAGCTCGGTGTTGAAAAGCTGAGAAATGTCACCCGTCACCACAATGTCGCTGTCAAGGTAGAGAACCTTGTCGTACTGGCTGAATACACGGGGAATAAAAATACGGCAATATGTTTCCTTGGAATAATAATGGCGGAGATGGAAAGTTCCCGTTGACTTTTCCATTTCGGCCTTCATGGAAACAAAATCAATAGTGGCATTGTCAAGAGCCATATCATCCACAATCAGCCTGAGACGCTCTGCATATTCTTTTCGCAGACTCGTAGTAAGAACATATATTTTATAAAAAAAGTCCTTTGAAGCATTATCTAGAAGTGAAGTGAGCGCAACAGCAAAAAAAGGAGCGTAATTATCATCTATTGCAAAGAAAATCGGGATTTCCTGCTTATTCTTTGTTAAACTCATATTTTACTATTTTATCATAGCGAAAGGCATTTGTCACTAGCATATAAAAAACAGCTTATCAGACCGTTTACAAAAAAAAGTTCAGCGATTAAACTATAGATATGAAATTTGTAAATATCATTGCCGCTTTTATAGCCTTCAGCACGGTATCTATTTCCGCCGCTGCCGATTTCAGCACAGAAGAAAATACCTTTATCCAAAATCTCTTGGACTTCCGTCTTTCACTCCGCTCTTATAAAACAAACGACGAGGCATTAGAAAAAGTCCGTGCCTATAAAGATGAGCACTTGGAAGAAATTTTATCTTTTGGAGAAGAAGCAAGTCTTGTTTGCCTCAATATGCTGGCCACAAGTGAATACAATATTTTCTACGCAAAAGACATGCATGCTCCAGAAATGGAAGAAATCCTACGCCCTCAGTACGAAAAAATCATCGAATTTCAAGAGAAACATCCTGTTTCTGAACAAAACCCCTGGTTTACGCTGACATCTGCGGACATCATAAATTCAATGATGCAATTTCTCAAGCAGTCACTGGCGATAAAACTCGGTCTGCAAGAAAAGAAGGACTATGCTTCTGTCGTGGAAAGATTTCCAGACATGTCCTTTGCCCTCATGCTCTCAGGATTCTGGTATTACTACGCTCCAGGAATCGGAGGCGGAAGCAAATCAAAAGCCCGAGATTTCTTTGAAAAATCCCTGAAATATGCCTCAAATGATTATGAGCGTTTTTACGGAAACATCAACTATTCTCAAAGCCTCTTTGAATACAAGAAAAAGGACGAGGCCGCACAATATCTTGAAGAAGCCGAGAAAATTCTCCCGGACACGAACTACATTGCTTTTATCCGAAAAATCAATTCACTGGGCTACTCTCTTTTTGACTATAACATGAATTCAACCCGTGAAAAATTAGATAAAAAACTTGCCGAATTCGAATAATCAGATACAATAGAAAGATACAATATGCTGTAGGATAAATCATGCTGGAGTTTTCTTTAACTGACTTAATATCAAGGGACACACTTCAATGCATTCAAGACGGATTTTCTCGCTTAACTGGTATCGCAATCATAATAAGTGATGCAGAAGGAAACCCTGTCACAAGAGGCAGCGGTTTTTCTGCACTTTGCAAGAACCACATCCGAAAATCCCCCATCGGAAAAAAGCGTTGCGAACGATGCAGTAAAGAAGGTGCCCTGCTCTCAATCCGACGAGGCAAACAGGCAATTTATACCTGCCATGCCGGTATTTTGGAATTCTCCGCTCCATTGGTCGTCCATGGAGAATACATAGGAAGCATAGTCGGAGGACAGGTACTCACAAAGGATATTCCAGAAGAAAAACAAAGGCAGACCGCCGAGCTTTTAAAAATTGACACAGCCACATATAAGAAGAATGTCGGCTTGATTCAGCACATGAGTCAAAAACAAATCGAAACGCTGGCTGTCTGCACCTCAAAACTTGCACAGGCTCTGTCTCTTACGGCGGAAGAAAATCAGGAAAGGCTCAAAAAAACACTCCAGACCGAAAAAGCAGCCCGCTCACAGGCCGTTTATGTCACCGACATGTCTGAAAAAGCAAAAAGTATGATTGTCGCGTGGATGAAACTTCTTGCAAATGTCACCGTCACATCGGAAACGGACATTCAGGAATTAAAGAAAAATCTCACGGCACTTCGTTCTGGCGGAAAAGACTTGTACACAAAACTTGAAGAATTTTTAGGCTACACCCAGACGATGAACGGTAATTCCGACATTTCAGAATCTGTCTATCAGCTCCGGCTGAATGTGCCTCATTCTATAGACCATTTGCAGGATTTCACCGGCTTAAAAGCAATTAATATTCTCTACCATGTTGACGAAAGCGTACCGGAATTTTTATTCGGGAACTATCTTGTCATCGATTCTATTTTTTCAAATATGGCAAAAGACTGCATTCTTCGGACAAACGAAGGCACTCTTCACATTGATTTCTTTTCCCAGCAATCAGGCTATGCGTCGGTTTTACAGATAAAGCTCCGTTTTGACGCTCTGGTTTATTCCGAAGAGACAATGGAAGTTTTACAAGACTACTTTGACACTGGAATCGCCGCCCTTCTGGAAAAAAATGCCATGGACAAGATGGGCTATCAAATGGTTGACTTGCAGCTGAAAAAATCCCACGGCTCAATCGAAATCGAAAGTGACGGAAAAGATTTCACAGAGTTTACATTCAGGATTCCGCAGCTTGAAGTGAAGCGAGGCTAGAAGATGGAACTACATTTTGGCGAACAATTCAAATACGGCATCGAACATGAAGAATTCAAAGTATACTATCAGCCGAAAGTTTCTCTTCATGATTACAGGCTTATCGGTGCGGAGGCTCTCTGCCGCTGGTTTCACAACGGCATCATAATTCCGCCAGACAGCTTTATTCCATACCTGGAGCAAACCGGCGATATATGCAGGCTTGATTTTTATATGCTTGAGCATGTATGCCGGGATTTACAAAAATGGCTCTCAGAAGGCTTGCGCTGCGTAAAAGTTTCGGTCAACCTCTCTCGGCGGCATGAATTAACGATGAGCTTTTAAACAAAATCATCGGAATCATCGATTCACACCAGATTCCCCATGAATATATCGAAATCGAGCTTGTCGAAACTCATAATGACATGAATTTCTCAGCACTCAAACAAATGGTAAACGCCTTAAAAGAAAACAATATCAGCACATCAGTGGATGATTTCGGAATCGGTTATTCATCGCTGAATCTTATCCGCGATTTGCCGTGGGACATTCTAAAAATCGACAAAAGCTTTCTCCCAGAAAATAACGCAAATCACCGTCAGCACATCATGCTTAAACATGTCATCGCAATGGCACAGGATTTAGGACTGGACTGTATAGTAGAGGGTGTTGAGACCATCGAACAAATCAAACTTTTAAAAGAATACAACTGCTACATGGCACAGGGCTATTTTTTCGACAAACCGCTTCCAGAAGCAGAATTCAAACCAAAACTAAGAAAATAGACCTGAGAGAAAACTCAGTTTGTTTCCTCTCAGGTCTGACAAGTCCTCACCAGACTAAAGCCTTGCGAGCAGCGATTTTCTAGAGTTTTGCAAGTTTTTCTGTGACAAGTTTTGTTGCCACGCCAGGGTTTGCCTTTCCTTTGCTTGCCTTCATGACCTGACCCATGAGCCAGCCCACAACATTGGTTTTTCCGCCCTTGAAATCGGCCACAGCTTTTGGATTGTCGTTGATAACCTGATCGACGATTTTTTCGATTTCGCCAGAGTCAGAAACGCTTTCCATGCCCTCTTCCTTAATGATTTGGGCCGGCATTTTACCGCTTTCAAGCATTTTGGCAAAGACAGTCTTTCCCTGTGCCGAAGTGATTTTTTTGTCAGCGATGGCGTTTACCAACTCAGTGATGTGAGCCGGCTTGATGTTCACTTCGCCAATGGTAATGTTCTTTTCGTTAAGGACTGCAAGAAGCTCAGCAAGAATCCAGTTTGCGACTTTTTTGACATCTTTTGCACCCTTGGCCGCTTCCTCAAACCAGAGGGAAAGCTCGCGGGTAGAAGTCAGAGTCTCAACATCAAAATCAGAAAGCCCGTAATCCTTCTTTAAACGGGTGCGTTTTGCCTCAGGAAGCTCTCCTACTTTTGAACCAGCACGGTTAATCAGCTCGTCGCTTACGCTGAAAGGCTTGATGTCAGGCTCAGTAGTAAAGCGGTAATCCACGAAAGAGTTTTTGGTACGCTGAACCACAGTCTGGCCTTTTGCCTCGTCCCAGCCCATAGTCACTTTAAATCCAGCGTTGAATTCCTGACGGTCATTCTGGAATTCTTCAAGCTGCCTCTTTGCCTCGTAAGTGCAGGCCTCGCGGATTGCCTTGAAAGAGTTGAGGTTCTTGATTTCAGAAATCGGCGTGTGGTAGAGCTTGCCGTCTTCCCAGACATTGAGGTTGATGTTTGCGTCACAGCGCATGTTTCCTTCCTCAAGGTTTCCGTTTGTAACGCGGACATAACGAAGGATTTCCTGAACCGTCTGCATGAAAAGAGCAGCCTCGTCAGGGCTAGACATATCCGGCTTGGTGACAATCTCAATCAGTGGAGTGCCGCTTCGATTGTAGTCGATGTAAGAGTGGGCTCCCTGCAGGTGAAGTGACTTACCTACGTCTTCCTCAAGGTGGATTCTCTCGATTCTGACACGGCGGTATTTTCCATCAATGATGCAGTTTTCACCCTTAAAGTTTAGAGGCCTGTGTTTTACCCCTCCAACCTGCTCGTCTTTAGGAAAGTGGGAAAGAGGCAGGTCCACATGACCGTCCGTGCAGAGAGGAATGTCGTACTGGGTAATCTGATAGCCTTTTGTAAGGTCAGGGTAAAAATAGTGTTTTCGGTCAAATTTGGTAAAGTGAGCGATATTGCAGTTTAAAGCCAAGCCAGCCACCGCTCCAAGCTCCACATAGCCCTTGGAAATGCGGGGCATTGCGCCGGGAAGCCCCAGACAGACAGGGCAGACTCGGGTGTTAGGCATGCCGCCATAACGGTTTTCGCAGGCACAGAAAGCCTTAGTTTTAGTCAAAAGCTGTGTATGAATTTCACAGCCGATTACGATTTCGTATTTATCGATAGCCATTACTTGCCCTCCTTAACAGGAATTCCGCAGCCCTTATGCTCTTCTTCCCAGGCCTGTGCCAGCTGCAAAATCTTTGCCTCGCTGAACATTTTGCCTGCGAACTGGATGCCGATCGGAAGACCGTCTTTGCTTTCTCCGGCAGGAATCGAAATTGACGGGATTCGGGCAAGGTTTACGAATACTGTGTAAAGATCGCTCAAATACATGGCAAGTGGGTCATCGTATTTTTCACCCAGCTTGAAGGCCGGTGTCGGGCAAACCGGGCAGAGAATGATGTCGTAGTTTTCAAACAAAGCGGCGACTTCCCGCTGAATGCGAGCGCGGACAGACATGCCTTTTTTGTAAGTGTCGCCTGAGAACTGCTCTGAAAGCACATAGTTTCCGATGATGATTCGGCGCTTTACTTCAGGGCCAAAGCCTTCGCTACGAGTGTCAACATAAAGCTGGTCGTAGCCTGCGCCGTTGTCAACGCGGTGGCCGTAGCGGATTCCGTCGAAGCGAGAAAGGTTTGAGGCCGCCTCAGAAAGGGCGATGACATAATATGCGGCGATTGACGCGTCCAAAACAGGAAGGTCAACGGTCTCGATTTTGGCTCCCTTGCCTGAGAACCATTTTTTTGTGTCGTCAAAGACTTTCTTTACATCGCCGTCAAGGCCTTTTGCCTCCTCAAACTGCTTGGGAACGGCAATTTTAAGGGAAGAAAAATCCTTGTATGCGCTGAGATTACTCAGTTTGTCTGAATCTGGCAAATCCGCGCTGGTGTCGTCGTAAAAATCCACTCCGCTCATAAGAGAAAGCGGAAGGGCGATGTCTTCCGGAGTGTGACCCAATATGCCCACCTGATCAAGAGAAGAGCCGTAAGCCACAACTCCCCAGCGGGAAAGAACGCCGTAAGTGGGCTTTAAGCCGTAAATGCCGCAATACGAAGCCGGCAGACGGACAGAACCGCCGGTTTCAGTTCCAAGTCCGAAAAGCGCCTGATTTGCGGCGACTGCTGCCGTAGAGCCGCCTGAAGAGCCGCCTGAAACATAGTCGCGGTTGATAGGGTTTCGGGTAGGTCCGTAAATTGAATACTCAGTTGAAGAGCCCATGGCGAACTCGTCCTGATTACAGCGGCAAAGGGGAATCGCGCCCTTTTCAACGAGGCGGGCAACGACCGTGGCATTGTAGTGAGCCACATAGACTTCAAGAATCTTTGATGAACAGGTGAGGCGGTGTCCCTTGCTTGAAATATTGTCTTTATTTGCGAAAGGCACGCCAAGGAGCGGCTTTTCTTCAAAGAGCCTGTCGATTGTGCCGTCTTTTCTTGCAGAAGCAATTTCTGCGTCAGCGGCTCTGGCTGCCTCAAGGGCGTCATCGTAAATTTCCAAAAACGCGTTGAGCGGTTTTTCTGATTTCTGGTCAGCCGTAAAAGTGTCGATGGAAGAGCGAACCAGTTTTTCGCTTGTTGTTTCGCCAGATTTCAACGCGGCGACCGTTTCTTTTATCGTGTAGTACATTATGCGCCCTCGCCCAAAACTTTCGGTACCTGAAAGTAGCCGTCCATGAATTTGTCGGTGATTTTTTTGACATCGGGGATATCCAGGCCGGGAACAATTTCGTCTTCGCGAAGAGCCTCGGCTTTTGTCGAAGGATATGCGTCGTAAGGATTTTCTGAGTCGTCGTATTTTGAGAGAATGTCGAAGTAGCCGACGATTTCATCCACCTGTTTTTTAAGAGTCGCCATGTCCGTGCTTGAAGGAGACAGGCGGGAAAGATACAGAAGATTTTCCAGTGTTGTTTCGTCAACGGTTTTATGTGTAGCCATAACGGATATTTTAGCGGAAAAAGACTTTTTGTGGAATATGTTCACATCTTTTGAAAGTCATTTCGATTTTTTGTTTTCAGCTTTCATTTTTCCGTTTATTTGTCGTCTTCGTCTTTTTCATCTTCGGCCATTTCTTTGTCGATGCCGGAACGGTTTCTCAGATACTGGAAGTAGGAATACCCCTTTTCGTTGCAGCGCTCAATCAAATCAAGTTCCTTTTGCCCTAAGCCCAAAGCCTTTGCCTTATCCAGATATTCTTTTGCCACATCTGTGTTCCCACGCTCATAATTTACCTGTGAATAGGAAAGATAAGACATATACTGCTCGCCGGGAATTTTTGCGCTGGCGACAGCCTTGTCCAGTTGATTCTGGGCGCGTTTTTTTCCACCGCCAAACAAGCCCGGCGCATAGAAACGCCAGTTTCCCAGACTGACATGAGCAGAAGCTCTTTCAGGATTGACAGAAATCGCATTTTCATAACATCCCTTAACATCAAGACCGTGAAGAAGGGTGGCCGCTACAGAACGAGTCATATAGTAAGATGTTACATCTCCGGTAAAGAGATACATCCAGTCACTGACAGGCTTTTCGTCTTCGGTACGGGCAGAGACACATCTTTTGTTTCGCTTCATCTGCTCTTTCATTTTTTTCCGTAAATCAGGGCGCTTGTCACCGGCAGCAAGCGTACGGTCATAAATCTCCATGAAATACATGCTGTCAAGGATACAAGATTCCTGCTCCAAATCTTTAGCCTGTTCACTAAGCCCCGCAAGAGAATCAGCCCACAATTTGTTTATCGTATCAATGGCAAAGTTAAAATCCTCGCTCTTCAAGGCAATTCTAGTATTTACAAATTCTTCGACTTTCTGCGTCGTATAATCAGAAATCACATTTTCCGCAGAAAGAATCCCGGCAAAAAGAGAGAAAATCAAAACAAAAGAAAAAAAACGCTGTTTCATATCATTAAAAACACAAATATCTTTAAATTGTAACAATTTTCTTAATCTTTCACAATCATCAGACTCGATTCCTGATATTTGGGCAAAAAGCGCTTGATTCCGCTGTTCTCAAAGCTCACCGTGATTGCGTATTCTCCATCGTCGTTGACGGTCGTGTTGGCGATAATGCCGTAGCCGTAGTCGTCGTGGTAGATTTTCGCTCCCCGGTAATACTTTTTCTGAATCTCGTCCGTGCCGAAATCGGGATGGCTCAAGCCCCGCTCACCGTAATCCCCCTGATAAAAACTGCTGCCCCGGTATCGTGAGGGAAGCTGGCCGATAGCCTTTACGCCTTCCGTTCCCATTTCAAGTAAAAAAGGACTGCACTTCATGTATTCGATGTGGCCGTACATGCGGCGGACGGCACAAGATGTCAGGTAAAGCTCGTTTTTTGCCCGCGTGATTCCCACATAACACAAGCGGCGCTCTTCTTCCATTTCTTCTTCGTCGTCGCCGTTCCGGGGGAAAACTCCCTCTTCCATGCCGGTCATAACCACTCGGTTGAATTCCAAGCCCTTGGTGTTGTGCAATGTAATTAAAGTGACGGCGTCTTCTGCCACATCCTCATCTTGATTTGAAAGGGTGCGGTCAAGCTGAATATTGTCAAGAAAATCCAAAAGTCCCTGTCGGGCAAGAGGATACGGAACGGCAGAGTTTGCAAGCTCCTGAATATTTTCCACGCGGAAAGTGTGCTCTTCTTTATCGCGGTCTTCGTAATACTGGGCAAGGCCGGATTTTTTCGCAATCGCTTCGATTAACTCCGCCAGCGTTTTTTTGCTCTCCCGCTTTTTAAGTTCGTCTGAAGAATCCGCATTTTCTGAAAGAACCTGACCTGCAAGTTCCCCGCCCGCCGTGGTGTCTTCCTCAAAAAGAGATTCTATTTCTTCGATTAACTCGGCAAATTTTGCCACCTCAGACTTGCTCTTTCCTGAAAGCCGGCCTGTCATGTAGCAGCAGGCGGCGATGATGTCATTCTTCTCAAAATTCTGAGTTTCCCCGCCATTTTCGCCTGTCGTCTGCCATTCATTTTGGGCGCAGACGACGATAGAGTCCTGAGTCTTGTTTCCGATTCCCCTGGCAGGTTTATTTATGATTCGGTGAAAGGCGATTTCGTTTTTGTGATTCGCGAGCAATTCCAGCCAGGCGACAATATCCTTGACTTCTTCCCGCTCAAAGAATTTAAGGGAGCCGACAATTATGTATGGGATTTTTTTTCGCACGAACTCGCTCTCAAATCCCATGGACTGGGCATTCGTCCTGTACAAAATAGCCCAGTCTGAATAGGAAACTCCCATAGCATGAGTTTTCTGTACTAAATCCGCACAGAAATGAACCTCATCGTCCTGATTAGGCAGAAATGCCAGCACGGGAGTCTTTCCGCTCCCCCGCTCAGCCCGGAGCGTTTTACCGAGACGGTTTTGATTATTAGCGACAACATTATCAGCAAGTTTTAGGATTTCAGGGGTAGAACGATAATTTCGTTCCAACCGAATAAGATCAGTATTAGGAAAATCATCCTTAAATTTTAAGATATGTTCTACTTCTGCACCACGAAACTTATAAATCGACTGGTCATCATCGCCTACAACACAAACATAAGTATGTTCAGTTTTATCTGTCTCATCAAAATCGCACAAAGCTTTTAATAATTCAAATTGCGCAAGGTTCGTATCTTGATATTCGTCCACCATAATATAGCGGAACCTTTTTCGAATCTTATCACGAAGATTTTTATTCTCCCGAAGTGATAAAACAGGGAGCATAATCAAATCACCAAAATCCACATTTCCGATAGCCCTAAGTCGATTTTCATAAGCTGCATAAACATCCTTGAAATCTTGGGGCTCTAAAAATTCACTCCTTTCAAGCAAATCTTCTGAATCAGGACGAAGACAATAATCTTTTGCAAGGCTGATTTTTCTTGCATAAACTGCAGCCTCTTTTTTTGTCATTTTATCCCCAGATTCATTTAATCTTTTTCTAGATTTCTTTTCTTGCTCGTGAAAATCTAAATCCAATTTCTGAATCAGCGAAATCACATCTTCATCATCGTAAACAGTAAAATTTGGATCAACACCAACACTCTCAGCGTAAACTCTCAGAAACCAAGCACCAAAAGAATGAAAAGTTCTAATCATAACTTGTCTTGTCTCTTCTCTTGGCTCCAGCGCAATCGCCCTCTCATGCATCTCGGCGGCCGCTTTTTTGGTGAATGTGACCGCCAGAATCGAATGGGGATTTACGCCCTTTTCGCCAATCAGGTAGGCGATTTTTGTCGTAATGACCCGGGTTTTTCCTGAGCCGGCCCCGGCCAGAATCAAAAGAGGGCTTCCCTCGTGGACGACGGCCTCGTACTGCTCTGGATTTAAAACTGACAAGTATTCTTTTGCATGGTCGGAAACTTCCGTATTTTGAGAATCCGTGATGTCAGAAAGAATTTCATCCTCGATTGCCATCTGTAAAGCCTACTCTGCTGAGACAAGTTTCAGCCCGGTGGAAAGGTCTGAGGCAACATTTAATTCATACACCCTCTTCTGGATTGGCTCAGAATTTGCCCGCGCATAGGTGAAAACAACCTGGGTTGTGCCTTCTTTTTTTCCTTTCAGAATAAAGCTGTGTTTTCCGCCGACACCGACAAAATCCGCCGGAGCTTCATTTTGAATGAACTTATCTGAAACAGGTGCAACGATATTTTTATCTTCGATAGAGTAAGACCATGAATAGCCTGTGCTGGGATTTGAATCTAGGATTACGAAGACAGTTGAGCTGTCACTTTTCTCAGAAACGACAGCATCGGAGGCAGGAACAGCCGTCGAGGCGCATGAAAGAAATCCTGTTAAGATAAAAAAAAGCGGGGCAGACAGGGGAAGCAAGTTTAATTTTTTCACAGTTTTCTCCATTTTTATAAACCTTAAAGATTCTGGGCGAATTCCAGCTCGTCAGAAACTTTGATCTTCTCGTTTAAGGGTGAATCGCTGAGGAAATCACCGTTCAAATCCACATCGCCGCTGGAAGTGATTTTTACGCGAACAAGACGACCGGTTTTGACAGCCGCTAACTCGCTCTCAGAACTTCTGTCATAGCGAACGACCACGCTTCCGTCAACTTCGGGAGCCTGAAACCAGGCCCGGCCGATTGCCAGCCCTTCGTCAGGATTCTCGCTGCTCTCGGAAAGGACTTCCTCGATGAGAATGTCGTATTCAGAACCTGTCCTGAGTTTTAACCGCTCCTTGGTGATTTCCGCCTGAATTTCCACCAGCTCGGAGGCTCTTTTTTCAGCCGTTTTTTTGGGAACCTGCTTTTTAAAATCGTAGGCCGGCGTGTCATCTTCTTTTGAATAAGAGAAACAGCCGCTCCCGTCAGTGGCAATCTCCCGCAAAAAGGCTTTCGTGTTCTCAAAGGCGGCTTCGCTCTCACCTGGGAAGCCCGCCATAAAGGTGGTTCGGATTGCGGCATCCGGGAATACCGAGCGGATTTTTGCAATCAGAGCCTTGTATTTTTCCCTGCTTCCCACGCGGTTCATCTTTTTGATGATTTCATCATCGCCGTTCTGGAAAGGAATGTCAAAATAATGAAGGAAGCGGCTGTCTTTCTGCATGACAGGCAGAATATCTTCATTAAAGTGGTCGGGATGAATATACAAAAGCCGGACTGCAAAAGTTCCCTCAATCCGGGAAATCATCTCAAGAAGCCGGGCCAGCCCGGATTTAGAATTAGACGCGGATTCACACAGATTCACGCAGATATTTTTCTCGTCATTTAATCTGCGTCCATCTGCGTCCATCTGCGTCAAAACTTCGCTTCCCGGAGTTCCGTTGGGCAGGAAGGTTCTTCCGTCACCAAATGAATTGTCGTCCGCCCCCGTTCCAAATGCCGCCAGATCCTGACCAATCAGATTGATTTCGTATACTCCCTTTGAGACCAGCTCTTTGATTTCTGAAACGATTTCATCGGCTTTACGGCTTCGTAAGTCCCCCCGGATAATGGGGATGGCACAGAATGAGCAGCGGTTGTTGCAGCCCTCCGTGATTTTGACAAAAGCCATACCGGGGAAAGAAAGGAGAATATCCCTGTCACCACAGCAGACGCCTTCCTGTTTGGGAACGAGAAGAGGCCTTTTGTCATTCATAAGAGGGTCAAGGATTTTGTATATTTCGTCAAGCTTACCGTTGCCAAAAAATCCGTCAGCTTCTGTCAAATCGTCTTTTAAGTCATCGGCATAGCGCTGGGCAAGGCAGCCCGCCAAAAGGATTTTTGCCCTAGGGTACATTTGCCGCGCGCTCATAACGGCATTGATGCTCTCGGTTTTGGCAGATTCAATGAATCCGCAGGAGTTTACGATGATTAAATCGGCCTCCGTCGGCTCAAAGGTCTGCTCCCAGCCTTTTTTTTTAAGCAGAGAGATGATGAGTTCACCGTCAACCTGGTTTTTTGCACATCCGTGCTGATCAATAAAAAATTTCATAATTTACTAATCCAATCAGTCTAAATCGACAATGACAATCTTATAACGACCATCCGTATCTTTAATCCACTTAATGTCCTGAGCTATAACTTCACCAGCTCTGGGAACCGCCAAATCATAAGTCTTGCTGTTTGCCACGACCTGCAGTTTAACTGCATTACCGTTAGATATCCACAATCTAAGCCCATTGCTAGCAGTCATATTAACAATATCTCCGCTTGCAAAGTAATCTTCGATTGTCTCCTTTCGGTCTGAGCGATAACGGAAAAGACAACCGCCTCGGAAACTTGCATTGATTGTAAACGGATAAGCCCTTGTATCGGAAAGTATTTCGGTTCTGCTCTGCTCCTTCGGCAAGTCCTCTGCATTGGGGATCTGATTTTCGTCAGGGGAGGCAATGGCAACATTCGAAGAATTCTTCAGCATAATTTTTACTTCTGCGCCACGATCCACATTTTTCTGAGAGACATCAGATACATAGACAATCAGATCCGGAACAGAATTTCCGTCAGCATCGATTTCAAGTTCTTCAGACAGCTCCACATACTGCATTCCGGCAGGGGTTTCAAGACCAAAGATTCCTTCTGTTTCCGCAACAGTAAGAAAAATATTTCCGGTCTCATTTCCCATTACAAGCTGATCACTTTTATAGAGTCGGCCGGAGAAAGGTTTTTCAGTCAGCTCATATTTCTTAAATTCAGTTGTGCGCGCAAGTGCAGAATCCAAGTCACTGTTCGCATTGCGGGATTTTAAAATACTCAAAAGAACGACAGAAAGTGCAATGAGAAGAACGACTGAAAGCGTGACAATTAAAGGGATTAAAAATTTCGGTCGTTCACGAGCCGTCAAAGCCAGAGGCGGAGGCGTTTCCTGAATTCTTTTTGCATGATACAATGTGAGTACATGGTTCGTGTCAACTTCAAGATAGTCAGCATAATTTTTCAAGAAGCCCACGAGATATGGCTCACCAGGAAAAGCATCTGAATTCTCTTCCTCAAGGGCAATAAGATATTCCTGTGTAATTGAAGTTTCTCGAGCAATAATTTCAAGCTCGACACCTTTTTCCTCTCGTGCTTTTCTTAAAATTTCGCCATAACTTTCCATCTTTTACTCCGAAAACAAGAAATTATTGTAATTATTTGCGGATGTGGGCGGGTCATAAATAAACCGCTGATCTGAAATTCCTTGATTCAATACATAATTTTTAAAATCAAATTCAAATTCCTCTCCCTGTGGAGTTGCGGCAGTCATCCGTCTTATAAGCATTGTATCCGGCGACACGGACATTTTAATTGTATCAAAAGCCTCGCTCATGTTTCGCCGTCGGAGAATAAGTTTTACGACCATTTCATCACTACCATCTTCAAGGGGAAGGGGCTCCTGCCCTGTTTCATAAGCTGGAGAGTAATAACGGCTCAGCAGGGACAAGCCCTGAGCCGTTGCAAGATTCGCGCTATTAGACTCAGAAGAATTATCAACGGTCTGATTCAAGATAGCCGCACTTCCAGGAAGGTAAATTGTAAGCAAATCACCGTTAAAACAGATTACCTGCTCCTCAGGATTTGAAAAATCTATACGAAGGAGATTAGGTGCTTTGTATGAAAGGTGCCCGCTCATAGTATTTTTAGCGGCCTTTATGTCAATGTCAGCCTCATAATCCTTTATGGTGGCATAATTCTCCGACACTGACTTAAAGAAAGAGGATGCCGTAAGAATTCCCTGGGCAGAAGCCGCAAAAGACAGAAGGCATGTCAGAAAACAAAGTGAAAGGATTTTTTTCATGATTCTTCTCCTTCTGATTCAGCTGATTCTGCCACAGCTTCTGAACTTTCACCACTGCTGATTTCTTCGCAATGTTCGTGAGCCTTGATGATTTCGTTGAATTCTTTTGAATCCATCGTTTCGATTTCAAGCAGGCGTTTTGAAATATAATCCAGCAAGTCTTTTTTAGAACGAAGAAGCTCCAGGACATGATTGTATCTCTCGTCCATGATTCGTGCGATTTCTTCATCGATGAAATTCTGAGTCGTCTCACTGAATTCACGGACAAGATTCGGTTCTCCGCCACGATTTCCGAGAACGCCTTTACCCAAAGTCATGTTTCTGAATTTATCGCTCATTCCGTAGTCGGTAATCATGCGCTTGATGATATCAGTTGCCTGGGCAATATCGTTTGAAGCGCCTGTAGAAATATCACCAAGAATGATTTCTTCCGCGGCACGACCGCCCAGAGAAGAATCAACTTCATTGAGCATATCTTTTTTGGTCATGAAATGCTTTTCTTCTTTTTCTTCACGGAACTGAGTGAAACCGCCGACACCATGAGAGCGGGGAACTACAGTAATCTTGTTGACAGGCGTGTGCCCCGGAGTGAAAGCCGCGACCAGAGCGTGACCTGTTTCATGGACTGCCACGAGACGCATTTCTTTTTCGTTCTCTTTGCGGCTCTTCTTTTTAAGACCTATGCTGACCTTGTCGATTGCTTCGTTAAAATCATTCATTGAGACCTTATCATGACCGTTGCGGACTGCAAGAAGAGCGGCCTCGTTTACCACATTGGCCAAATCCGCTCCGGCAAAACCTACCGTGCCATGGGCAAGGGACTCAAAATCAACGGTATCATCCAGCTTAACATTTTTCGCATGGATTTTAAGGATTGCCTCCCGCCCCTTTACATCCGGCCGCTCAACAGGAACCTGTCGGTCAAAGCGGCCAGGGCGAAGGAGAGCCGGGTCAAGGACATCAGCACGGTTTGTAGCCGCCAGAATAATGAGGCCTTTTTCGTTGTCAAAGCCGTCCATCTCAACTAAAAGCTGGTTTAAGGTCTGCTCCCGCTCATCGTTGCTTGAGAATCCGTTCATTCGGCTTTTACCGATTGCGTCAATCTCATCAATAAAGATGATGCAGGGAGCCTTTTCGCGGGCCTGCTTGAACAAATCGCGGACACGGCTCGCACCCACACCCACGAACATTTCGACAAAATCAGAACCGGAAATACGGAAGAAAGGAACGCCGGCCTCTCCCGCGACGGCACGGGCCAGAAGAGTCTTACCTGTTCCCGGAGGACCTACCAGGAGAACACCCTTGGGAATCTTACCGCCGATATCCGTGTATTTTTTGGGAGATTTAAGGAAATCCACGACCTCCACAAGCTCATCTTTTGCCTCATCAACGCCCGCGACATCCTCAAAGCGGGTTTTCACCTTTCCTTCATCAACGGCCTTGCTCTTGCCTCCGCCGCCAAAAATCGAGCCTACCCCGCCCATTCCGCCAGTCATTTTTCTGAACATAAAGAAATAAATGGCAAGCAAAATCAGGAAAGGAAGGATATTTATGAGAATCTGGATAAAAATATTAGTCTGCTTGTTAATGAATTTGTACTGGACGCCTTTTTCATCGAGGAATTCAATGAATTTAGCCATGAGAACTCCCGTCGTTTTATAAACCTTCCGGTTTGAAGGCTGCTGGGGACGGCGCACGAAAGGAAAATTCTTAATAGCCTGACTTTCATCTGACTCAGAAGAAAGGGAGACTTCCGGACCGTAACCGACAAAAACACTCTCGCTCATTTCAACCTGAACGATTTTTCCGTCTTCGATAAGCTGCTTGAATTCAGAAAAATCTATGAGTGTCTCGGGCTTCTGCAACAGGAACATGTTCACGAAGGCAAGCGCAAGGACAACTGCAATCATCAATGTGAGGAAAGGAAATTTAAACGGCTTATGATTGCGATTACCGTCATCACCATTACCAGAATCTGGGTCTAATTTGAAAAAATTGTAAGGATCTTTGTCAAATTTATTATCATCATTTTTTTTGTTTTCGTTTTTCTCTGCCATTATCGTTCTCAATCTAAATTAATTCTATCCTATAAATATAGAGAAAATTTTACATTTAGTGAAGAGAAAAATCTAAAGTCATGAATTTATGTACCGAAAATAATAAAGAATATCTGTTTTCGGGAGGGAAACATGGCATTTGGCAATCCTTACGCAGCCTACCAGACAACAGCAGTCAAAACCGCAAGTCAGGGAAAACTCGTCGTCATGCTCTATCAAGGTGCGGAACGAGAATTGACTGCGGCATTCAAAAGTTTTGGCTCTGACGGAAAAATTCCTGCATCAGCGGTGGAGTCTTTCGGGAAACACATCATGAAGGCTCAGGAAATCATCAACGAACTTCAAGTTTCTCTTGATATGGACAAAGGCGGACAAATCGCACAGAATCTTATGTCACTCTATGTCTATTTCAACAAAGAACTGATGGATGTCAGCATCAAGCAGGACAAAGAAAAACTTTCACAAATCCTTGAGATGATTAAGCAGCTCTGCTCTGCATGGGAAGTCGCGGCGACAACCACACAGCCAGACTCAATCCCTCAGGCACAGCGGACACTTAACATCACGGGCTAGGGAGAGAAATATGGCAGAAATTTCAAAAGAAGAGTTTGAGGAGCGTGTTGCGATTCTAAAACGATTTCGCACTCTTTTAGTTCAGCAACGCGATAAATTTCGGGAATATCTCGCAGTCCTTGAAAGTCAGGAAGGAAGAATCGAACTTGAAGACGGTGACTCAATAGCCGCTCATACAGAACTTGAGAATCAAATTGTAAAGAATCTCGCCAGCCTGCAAAAAGTTATACTTCCTATGCAGGGAATGTACAAGGCGATTATGCCTGGTCTTCCTGTGGCAGACAATGCAAGCGTCGAGCAATTACAGCTTGATTTGGTAAATTTGCAAAAAGAGGTTCTCGCCCAAAATGAAAGAAACAGAAATCTTCTTCAGACTCATATGGGAAAAATCAAAAACCAGCTGGGAAATATGAATCTTATGAATCCTTATCGCGGCAAAAATTCTATCTACGCGGAAAAGGCTGCGGTGGGAAGCACTATAGAATTCAATGTTTAGTTCATAGCGCAGAATTCTGAACGGCAGAATCAACTCCCATTCCAAAAAGGGCGAAATCTGCCTTAACAGGGTCGCCGGGAAAAATCTCGGCGACTTTTTTTGTAAGTTCAAGGGCTGTTCTGAGATTCGCGCTTCCCGAATGAATAAGCCCAAGTTCATTTGCCTGCCGCATTACATGGGTATCCAGAGGCATGAGCAGGTCTTTTTTTGAAAACCACTTCCACAAGCCCAGATCCACAGGGGAATTATCCCTCACCAGCCAGCGCAAGAGCATATTCACTTTTTTAGCCGCCGAATCTTTTGAATGAGGCAGAAGGGCGCAATCTTTAGGAAATGCAGAGGCAATCACCTGATGAAGGAAGATTTTACTGCCTTCTTTTTGCTCTTGTTCCTGCCCTTCCATTGCAGTCTCCCACTTTTTCTTAAAATACGCTCCCAGACTTTCATTTTCTTCAAGGATTGAACGGAGCGTGTCAAAAAAGAGACGCATATCGTTATTCGTGTACATTCTGTAAAAAGAAAAAGTGTTTTCGGGGAAAAAATCCTTGTGTTTTTGACAAAGAATCCAGTCAACGGGAGCGGAGCCGGCCGCACTTAAAATTGATTCTACATGAGAGAGAATCTGCTCACGGCGACCAAAAGCAAGGTTCGCCGCGATAAAAGCAACCGTCTCAGCCGTACGCTCGTCTGTATAACGGTGCATGAACTGAGACGGATCTTTTTTAAGAAAATCCGCTGACTCATATTTCTGAGCCAGCGAAATCAATTTTTCAGACAGTTCCAAGGTGATTTCAGAACTATTTGTTGAGGATGAATTCAACGCGGCGGTTTTTCCATGCGTTGTCTTTGTCCCCTCGGGCAGCAACCGGCTGGCGACCACCGCGACCAACGGAAGAAAGCCTGTCGCCTGAGACACCATAGCTCTTAAGCTTATTCTTAACGAATTCAGCGCGATCCTTAGACAGCGGTTCAAGGGCAAGACCGTGTTTATTAGTTGTCTCTTCTTCCTCGGTGCCGGTAACAGAATTTGCGTGTCCTTCAACAGTGACACGGTAATCCTTAAACTTCTTAAGAATCTGGGCGATTCGTTTAAGAATTCTCTCGTTATTTGCGGCCTGAGCCTCAGTGATACCTGGTTTAGTAACCTTTCCGTTTGCATCAAGAACCTGAATTCCGAAGTCAGCGGCATCCTGACGGAAGATGATTGACGGAACCGCCATTTTGAGAACATCACCCACACGGATAACGAGAATATCAATCTCTATCTTGCCTTCTACGGTGCTTGTCATGCCGAGAGTATCGGTAACCGTGAAGGTGTAGGGATAATCCATAGCAGACTGAACAAGCTCACCGTTCTTACCACGGCCATCCCAAACTATGCGCTCTGTAATAGAAGCTTTTCCGCTCGTTGACCAGAAAGGCTTTCCGTTCGGATCTTTGATTGTGAATGACCAGTTTTTGAGCGGTACGATATCATTACCCTTAAGCTGAATATACAAATCATCGTTCTCACCATCGTTATCAGGAGAGAAATACTGCGGTGCGGTTTTGACCGTAAGCTGTGGCGGCGTAATAGAACAAATGAAGAGTGAAGAGCTGACATCGACCTCGTTACCTTTTGCGTACGCCATCTTGAGATTTGCGATGAATGCGCCTTCGGCAACTTTGTTTTCTGAATCAAGACCGTTCCATGTGATTTCTGCCGGAATGTCTTTTTGGTCTTTATCGCTCCACGACTTAACGACTTTTCCTTCAGGAGTGACGATAGAAACGCTCCAAGAGTCAAGACCATCTTTAAGTGACGGGCGGATTGAGAGTTTCTGAGTCTCAAGGAAGCTGTCGCCGTTGGGGCTGAATGCATCAAGTTCTGCAGTGATGTAAGCCTTAGCCTCGCGGGTATCAACACGGATATTGGCAATCTCAGCGCTTCCCTTGTTGCCGGCCGCATCTTCAGAGGCAAAGACAAGGCGATAAGAACCGTCTTCGACTTTGTTGCCTGCTGAATCCGTAGCGTTCCATTCAACCTCTGCAGGAACTTTACCCTGCCAGTTGTATGAACGAACGGGCTGATTTTTTGAATCGTAAATCGTTGCAGTCCACTTGTCTTCTGATGAAGTATCTGTGGAAACCTTAAGGGTATCCTTTTTGCCGTCGCCATCCGGAGAGAACAAGGTATAATCGCTCTTGAGACTTACACTTGGAGCAAGAGTGTCAATCGTGAAAGCCTGGGTTGAAGCTTTCGCTTCGCTTCCGTTTTCAGACTTGGTTGAGAGCGTAGCCACATATTTTCCGTCTGCACAGCGTTCTCCGTTTGAAGAAAGTCCGTTCCATGTGACTGCTGACGGAAGAGATGAGCCTTTCTCAGTCCAGACAATTTCATTCTTGCTGTTTTTGATTTCTACTGAATATTCATTGACTCCGCTGCCAGCCTTTACGACAGGAGTGAGTTTTACAGCAGCTTTAGCCCTGTCACTTGAAGCCGGATTAAATGCAGTCGGACTAACCGCAAGGAGGACTTCGGTCTTGCTGGTATCAAGGGCAATTTCACTCGTAAGTGTCTCAGAAGAGTTTCCTGCCAAGTCAGTTGCAGAAAGAACATATTTATATTTTCCGTCTGTAACAAGGGAGCCTGAATCGTCAAGACCATCCCATTCTACTGTTGCAGGAGGGAATGAGCCGAAGTTATACTCACGGACAGTCTTTCCTTCTGAATCTACGAAGCGTCCGATCCAGTTTTCAACAGGAGCTCCTGTATTTGCCGCAACATCCTGAGTGACAAGCATAGAGTCAAGATTTCCGTCGCCATCTGGAGAGAATGTGGGGCTGGACTCTTTGATTTTTGCCGATGGCGGGGTCTTGTCCAAAGTGAATTCTGGAGATTTGACTAAATCAGGCTCAAATCCGTTTGAATATTTTGCAGAAACAACAGCCTGATACAAGCCTTCCAGAGCATCTGAGCCAGAGTCAGTTTTGCCGTCAAAAGTGATTCGCTCTGGCGGGTTATCTTTTCCACTGTAGGTTTTTACGACAGTCCCCTTTTCATCAGTGATTTTAACAGCCCAGTCAACAAGCTTGTTAACAGATTTTGCGTCAGGAACAGGAATCTTGACAAAGAAAGAAATCGTGTCGTTTATGCCGTTCCCATTGGGCGAGAAATATTTGCTGCCAGAAATTGAGATGTTTGTGGCAGGCTTATCAGCAGAATAGATGATGTTCGCAATTTGAGCAGGATTCGAATCGTTTCCAGCCCGGTCGGTAGAAGTCACTTTGTATGAGTAAACGCCATCAGCAAGAGGAGCACCGTTGTCGTCTGAGCCGTTCCACTCAAAGCTTAGAGGCTGACTTGAAGTCCATTTGTATGTGCGGACAATTTTTCCGTTTGCGTCAGAGAAAGTCGCAGTCCACAAATCCTCTTCTGAACCACTCTGTTTGACAGCGAGAACAGGTTTTTCCCCCTCGCCGAAGATTTTTTCGTTTGAAGAAGGCTGGGCAAGTTCGACTTCAGGCGGAGTGTTATCCACGACGACAGAAAGTTTTTTTGTCGTAGCAGAGTTCCCGTTGTCATCAGTCGCCGTCATGTAGTAGAAATAATTTCCATCGGGAGCGACTTCGCCGTTATCCATGATGCCGTTCCACATAACAGAAGAGGGAATCGTAACGCCTGATTTGGGAGTGAAAAGCGCCTTCCAGAATGTTTTAAAAGTGATTCTCGTCTCACGCTTTTCCTTATTGCCGATTGTACGCACGACCTCACCCTTTTCGTTTTCGATGACAAGTGCCCAATCTTTTACATATCGTTTTTCTTTGATTTTGATAGGAACTTCAAGAATATCCTGCTTGCCATCGTTATTCGGCGAGATATAGACAGTTCCCTTCTCCGCGAAGGCAAATCCCGAAATAAGGAAAGCCGCGGTAAATGCAAGTGCTACTTTTTTCATTCTTATTCTTCTCCCCACATAATAACTTCCGGAGCTTTTGTATCAGTAAGACCAAGATTCATAATGGCACCAGCACTGACAGCATTTACATTCTTATAAAGCTGTTTCCATGCGCCAGAAACCGTCATATCACTTTGTGCCCAGCCTTTGTTTGCGAGATACGAGCCTTCTTTTGAATTGAAAATGAATTTGAAGCTTACGCCCACGGAAGGGATAACATTTTTCGCATCATTTGCAAATTCCCGGACATCAAACTCCCAGGAAGAAGAAATTTTGAGGAAATCCCAGAGCTGAATCTGAAGTCCCAAATCCATAACAAGATTCTGGAAAGCGGGGAAAGAAAAATCCAAAGAAGAGCCCAAGTCCATGACATCTGTTTTTACAAAAGAAGCAGCGATTCCGGTTCGAATCGTAGCGATTCCAGGCCAAGACTGACCGTTTGAAACATCCTCATATCTGCCATCTTTTACGGCAGAAATCGAATTGATTCCGAGAGTATGCTCACCGCCAGAATACATTTTACCGATATTGTTCATTGAAACGCCAAACCGGAGATTCTTCATGAAGAAGAGGTCGCCGTAGTCGTAGTATGCGCCAAAAGCAGCGCTCAGAGTCCAGTCAGAATCAACGGCATCACCGTAGAGAAGACCGAAATTCACTGTCATGCCGACAGAAACCTGATCAGTAATATCTTTTGCAAGACCGCCTGTAAAGTTGAAACTGTTTCCCACGGGCATATCAAAGAAATCAGTCCAAACGCCTTGGAAAAGAAGGGTTGAGACGCACCATCGGGACGGAACCAGAAAACCTCCCTGAAAAGCCCCACCGAGGGAATTGTCGTAATTTTTATAGTCCGTGTTAGAATTTACAAAGAGCGTTCCTGCCACATCAAGAGTAATTCTCTGTTCCCATGCGGTAAGCGCCGGATTATTGACAATTGAAGCAGGCGTAACACCGAAGATTCCGCCGCCAGCAGCAGACTGCGCGCCTGTAAGAAGCTGTGGCTCGGTAAGCTGGAGAACATTCTGCCCGCCAGCAGGTGGATTGTAGGCAAACAAATTCGCACCGGCAAAAGCAAGAACGAACAGTGCTCCCAAAATTTTTTTCATAAAATCCTCCATGACGGAAATGTATAAGACACTCCCGCATTTTATTTTTGAAGATACCTTTTATGATAACGAAAAAAAATCTATTTGTCATTAAATCCACTTAAAATATCCGGTGATTAAATGCTATAAAAAACGGTTAAAGCATTTGACTTTATAGTAAGAATTCTGCATATTTAAAGCATGTCAAATAAAGAATCATTCATTCAGAGGCTCTTGGGTTCTCTTCTCGGTGGTAAAGATGCCGATGCAACAAAGAAAAAGCAGCTGAAAAATATCGCGAAAACCCTCTCAAAAACACGGTTTAAATTCTATAAGGCAAGCTCGGATCAGGCACTTCCTCTAATGGGAAAATTCTTTTTTGATCTCTACAAGGCACTGTCAAGCTGTCAAACCCTGTTCAACGGACAGCAAAACCCGAACTACTACAAGAATATTGTAATCAACACCTGTCTCTCTGATGCGCAAAAGGCAAGCGCGGAGAATATTTCTGAGGAGGCAATTCAAGAAGCCGCAAAATCCATGGATTTCAAACAGCTCAAAGAAAAGGTCAGGGGCGATATGGCAATCTTCTCAGGGGAATTTGATCAGGCAAAAATTCAGCAGATAGACGGGCTCTATCAAAAACTTCTGATATTCAAATCTTTCTGTACTTTCGATTACTTCTTTGTACTCAAAAAATTCGACTCTTCTATCCGTGAAAATGAATTCAACAAAACCCCAAAATTTAATCCGATTGACGCGTCATACATTGCGGAAGACCTTAAGGATTTCCTCACCATTCTCTATTCCCTTCCGCTGGGCGAAGATTGGTCAGACCTGATGCAGCTGTTAAAAACGATGCGGGGCGGCTCAGAGCCAATCAAAGCAAACCAATGGGCAAAAATCTCTTCTCGTCTCACACAACTTAAAGCTTCCCGTGTATTCGAGATGATTATTCAGCTTACAACAAAGGATCCTCTCTACGAAGTAAAATATGAAGAAAAACGCGAGCAAATTGTAGAGTCTTACATCGATAAAACAAAAAGTGATGCTCAAACCACTCTCAATAAGCTTGAAAACGCACTCAAAAACTCAAAGACAGACACCCTGCTAAATCAGATTTTCGGAACCACCAGCGTTTCTTCTCTCCAAAATTACACAGATGAGCAGAGCGCCTATTTCATGAAAAAGAACCTCGGTGGCTTTGAATTTACAAAACCGCTCAATTTTCTCAAGGCCTTCCTGCTTGAATATGTAAAAAGAGAAGTCCGGGAATATGCAGACCTTGTTCTTATCCGAGGCAAATGGACTACTACACCGCTCTCTACCGAAATGAGCGATGCCTACAATGCGCTCCTTGAGTATTCAGAAAAAATCACTCTCTTCGATAAAAAACTTTCGGAAGAAGACGGTGAAGTTGGTATGAAGCTCAAAACTCTGCTTCCGCGTTCAGACCGCGATAAGGAAGCTGCCAACATTATCAAAACGACATTAAAAGACAACAACAATCTTGCCAAAGAATACATTGTCGGAGCAACAAAACAACTCATAGTATTCGGAAAGAATACAAAACTTCTGGTGGAAGACTATCAGAAACAGCGACCGGAAATGCTTACAAACTGGAAAGAGCTTGACCGCTTCGCAGAAACTCCTATCAAAGAACTGGGGGTAAATGTCTACAAAAAGATTTACCTTATTGTTCAGCTTATGCAGGGGCTTCTCGGAAGTCAGAGTTAAAAACAGATTGCTAATGCAGAACATAAAAAAGCAGCATTGAAAGCACAGAACCTGCCGTTATGAAGGGAACGAAAGGAATCGCAAAAACAGGTCTGTGGATATGCTGCTTTTTTTTATGACGCTGAATAATAGCCAGCAAAAGATAATAGAGGAGTCCCAGCAAGGCCGCCAAGACCGTGGCAACTATGTTCATATAAAATCCCGTGTAGAGAGCGGAATACATTCCGAAAAATATGTCTCCAAAGCCCAAACCGTCCCCGCTGAAAACACGCGTACAAAAATAAATCAAAAAGGTTGAGGACAGGGCAAAAAAGAGATTCTTCAATCCTGGAATCAGAGGCATGTTAAGAAAAACGAAACGGCAGAGAATAAAGGCAATGCTTCCCAAAAGTAAAAAAGGCAGGGAAATTCTAAATTTCCTGGAATCCATTAAGGATAGAGGAAAGGCGACAAGCAAGTAAAGGGCTGTCATTACCAGCAGGTTATGATTCATAAGCGTATCTTTTACCGGAGGATAGAATCAACGAGTTTTTTAAACTCCATATTGAGGGTCAAAGAATCGACAGACTGAAAGGCAGAGGTCACATGAAAAGTTCCATCACTGTCCTCTTCGATTGCATCCGGCAACTCTGGAGTCAGTTCAGAGACTTCTGCGTTAGCGTTATCGGCAAATTTCGTAAACATAAAAGGCATATTCTCCTCCGGCTCTTCAAGGGCCTCGAGTTCTTCGGCATCATCCTCATCTTCGGCAGATTCCTCTCCTTCAATTTCGTCAATTTCGCCAGAAACTTTAGCTTCTTCAAAAGATTCTGAAATTTCCCCGTGATTTTCACTTCTTTCGCCCTGTTCTGTCTTTTCCTCATCAATCAGATTCAAATTTCTGTAAAAATGCTCGCTCTTTGTAATATCTCGGGCCGGGGCTATTCCGTACATTTCATCATCCGAGTCATCTTCATCCAAGAAGGAATAATCAGGAGCTGTTGCAACAAAATTTTCCGCTACAGAATCATCGGCATCATCATCGACAACCTCAGAAGTCGGAACTCCGAATTCTATCTTTTCAAGCAGATATTCGTCTTTGTAAATATCATCATCAGGAGAAACATTATTGTCAAAAAGATGCGGAATATAATAGCTTGCATCAACTTCGGAGACAGGAACTTCTTCCTCAGACGACGGAACGAAACTTTCCAGTTCTTCAAGATTATTATCTATCTCCTCTATGGATTTTGCGGCATCTTTCAGTTTTTCAATCGTGAGGCTTTCTGCAGCAGAGAGTTTTCGGGTCAAACCGTCTGAATCCAGTTCAAGTTCATCAACATCATCCCAACGGGGGCCTCGTTCTGGCAAAGCACGAAGGGTACGAACGAGGTCATCAGACATTTCTTTTTCATCGACTATCTCAAAATCATCACCAGCCCCATCATCATCGGCATCAGCAGACGAAGTTTTATCTCCGATAGAGTAATCTTCTGTTTCGTCGAACTCGTCTTCCGCTTCTGCGATTTCTTCTACTTCATCGAGCTCTTCTGCAGGTTCTGCCTCAGCGATTTCTTCTACTTCATCAAGTTCTTCCGCCGGCTCGGCTTCTTCGACTTCCTCAATCTCATCGACTTCTTCCGCAGGTTCGGCCTCTGCGATTTCTTCTACTTCATCGAGTTCTTCTGCAGGTTCTGCCTCAGCGATTTCTTCTACCTCATCGAGCTCTTCTGCAGGCTCGGCCTCAGTGATTTCCTCAATCTCATCGACTTCTTCCGCAGGTTCTGCCTCCGCGATTTCTTCTACTTCATCAAGTTCTTCTGCAGGCTCGGATTCTTCGATTTCCTCAACTTCATCAAGTTCTTCCGCAGGTTCGGCTTCTGCGATTTCTTCAACTTCGTCGATTTCTTCCGCAGGTTCGGCTTCTGCGATTTCTTCTACTTCATCAAGTTCTTCCGCAGGTTCGGCCTCTGCGATTTCCTCTACCTCATCGACTTCTTCTGCAGGTTCGGCCTCTGCGATTTCCTCTACTTCATCGAGCTCTTCCGCAGGTTCGGCTTCCGCGATTTCCTCTACCTCATCGACTTCTTCCGCCGATTCAGCTTCTGCGATTTCCTCAATCTCATCGACTTCTTCTGCAGGTTCGGTCTCTGCGTTTTCTTCTACTTCATCAAGTTCTTCTGCAGGGCTTTCATGAAGGACTTCGTTTTCATATTTTGTTTTTTCTTCGCTCTGCACGGCTTTTTTACCTGATTCAAGGCTGGATGTCGTAACTACAGAGGCTGCATTTATCTGAAGTTTGCCGTTTTCGAGAATATCTTCAAGGGATGAACGGACAATCTGTTTCAACTCATCGGCATTTATTGCCGGAACAGCTTCTGTCCGTGAAATTTGTGCATAAGTTGACGGGGAATTTCCCGCAAAAGACGCTGAAAGCTCCTGCCAGCAGGATTCAAACACGGATTTAAATTCTGCGGCATGCTTTGCCCCCTTTTTCCCCAGACTTTTTAAAATTCGGCGCTCCAAGACGGGTTTTTGCTCAATGAGATAAGCACTGTCATTCTTTCCCATTTTTTTATATACGGCAAAAAATTCATTTTCATAGCGGCGGACTTTATCCCTGATGATAACGATGTCATCATGTTTGAAACTCAGGATTAAGAATATAGCGAGGTAAAAAGTAAAAAAGGCCGTAACTAGAAGAAGCAGCCTCATGTATGGCGGAAAACTTAAATCACTTTCGTCATATAAAAGCGTGATGAAGCCAATATCTTCACGAGGATTTTTTGCAGAAAAAGCACAAAGAGTTTTTGACTCCAGCTTCTTTTCGTTCTCCGTCTGGTCAATGGGAACAAGTTTCCAAAAATCATAATCCTCATCTTCACGCCATTTACTGATAAGCTGCTCCCGAATTGATGAATCGCCAAAATTAGGAAGTCCGAAGACAAAGCCGCCGAATCCATCGAAAAGTTCTTTGGGGTCAGATTTTTCTGTTATAAGAGTGGCAAATCCGTTTATGTCTATAAGATTCTTGTTAAAGAGAAACTGACTGAAATTCGTCGCATCACAATAAAAAAGCACAGTTCCCTTGAAGGTAGAATCCCTTGTATAAAAAGGCAGGGAAAAAATTAAAGAATTTTTGTTTCCATCTTTTATAATCCGGCATTTTTTTGGATTTTCACTGACATCGGAAGGTATGTCATCCGCCCTGACTGATTCATAGGAAAGTTCGCCAGATTTATCATAATTACGATATTCGATGCCTTTTTTTCCAGAAATCAAATCTGAGCTGTAAGTGCTGAAATAAACATTTCTTCCGTTATTATCAATGATTCGCAAGCCTTTGAGGGCAGGGGTTGCCGTCATAAGTTCAGCACGCTTCTGGTCACGGCTTTTTTGGGCAGATACAGCCGGCCGGGTCTCCAGATATGTTTTTACAGAAGAGTCCTGCGTAAAAGCGTCAAATCGCTTGATGAGAATATCAAAGTATTCAGTTTGAGCGTCCTCAAGCTCCTGTAATTTTTTCTGTTTTATTTCCTGAACAAGTGGCTGGTAAAAATTCACTTCCAAAAGGTCAAATAAACCCGAGAAAGCGAGAACCGTAAAGGCACAGGAAACAAGTACAGAAATCAGAAGACTAAAAGCAACTTTCTGTCCGGAAGTCATAAGTTTTCTTTATATTTTCGGCAATTTTCGCAACAAAAGCAAGGGATTAAATAAGGAAATATTTACAGAAGGACTAAGATTTTTTCTGTGTACAACTGTGAAAATCTGTGATTAAATATGCAACATGGATATAATTGACCTCGAAGCAGAAGAAAGGAAAAAAATAAAAGCTTTGCTCATTGGAGCGCCGAATTCAGACATTTCAGAATTATCAGGTCTGGTCGATACACTGGGATATGAGGTCGCCCGAAGCCTTATTCTTAATCGCATGGAACAAAATCCTGTTTATGGATTCGGAAAGGGCAAGGCTGAAGAAATCGTCTCTCTTTCAAAAGAACTGGAAGCTGACATTATTATTTTTGATTTTGAACTCTCTCCCCGTAAGCAGCGAAACTGGGAAAAACTCGCCAAAATTCCAGTCATTGACCGTCAGGAAGTCATTCTTCGCATTTTTGCTCAGAGGGCACAGACAAAAGAAGCTGTTTTACAAGTTCAGCTGGCCCAGCTTGAATATGCCCGCCCCCGTCTCGCCCATTCCTACGGTGATATGGCACGGCAACGAGGTGGAAATTTCGGTTCAAAGGGAAGCGGCGAGACTCAGCTTGAGCTGGATACTCGAAAAATCCGCGAAAAGATTCAGCAGCTAAAAAAAGAACTGGAACAGGTTGTCCGAGACCGGGAAACGCAGAGAAAACGACGGGAGAGGATTCCTCTTCCCTGCTGTGCCCTCGCCGGATACACGAACGCGGGTAAATCATCTCTCTTAAATGCGCTTACAGGCGCAGATGTCTTTGTCGAAGACAAGCTTTTCGCTACCCTCGACCCAACAACTCGAAAACTGCAGCTCAAATCTTCAATAAGGACAAGCGAGAGTGAAAAGGGATTTGGAGCGAATATTTTGCTCACGGACACGGTAGGTTTTATTTCAAACCTGCCCCACTCCCTTGTAAATGCTTTTAAATCAACCCTTGAAGAAGCTCAAAGGGCAAATCTCATTCTGCTGGTACTGGATGCCAGTGATGAAAATGCAGAATTCCAGTATACGACTGTCGTAAAGGTCCTTGAAGAAATCGGGGCCGAAAAAACACCGAGAATCACAGTTCTCAATAAAATCGACAAGATTGCAGAAAATCCCGCCCTCCTCGCAAAAATCTCTTTACTCTTCCCTGCTGCCGTAAAAATCAGCGCAAAAACCCATGAAGGTTTTGAGGAACTCTCCGAAAGGATTTGTGACGAGCTGCTTGGCGAAGAATTGAGCTATATTATTCCTCTTGATAAACAAGCCTTGCTGAATGAGGCACGAAAAACCGGCATAATTATTGAAGAGAACTGGCTTGATGACGGAGTGCATGTTAAAATAAAGGGGGGCGAATTAAAAAAGAATCCGCGTCTGTCAGCTCTGCTAAATCCATACAGCGACCCCCCCATGGTCAGCCAGGAAAAATCACAGGGATTCAAAAAGAAATTCGGCTCTGACTGGTAAATTGGAAATCAGAAGTAAAAAACGGGAGAATCAAAATGACTAAAATCAATAAAATCCTATTGCTTATAATCGGGGCTATTCTCGTGCTAATTATTGCTGTATCAGCCATTGCAGTCTGTACAAAAAACGCCCATCCTGGAGAAGGTCTCCGCCATGAAGATCCGCTTCCAGATTCTGTCGGAAGAGAAAAAACCGCTTTCAATCATATCGGTCAAATCCGTGTTTTTACAAAAGAAGACTCTGCGAACCAGAAAAGCATGATTGTTCTCACGCCCTGGTTTGAATACGATGGAGACGACTCTGCTTTTTTTGAGGAACTTGACCGCAAGCACCTGAGTCTTCGCGCAATGATAACAAGTTACTTTTCTCGCCACACAAAACAGGAACTGGTCACTCTCGGAGAAAGTAACATCAAAACAGAACTGAAAGAGCAAATCAACGAGAACCTCGTTCTGGGGAAAATTTCCCGGCTTTACTTCAATGACTACTTATTTTTAGACTAAATGCAACCAAAAGAAAGAACGCGTGTCTAAATTATCAAGGAGTTTATTTTTATGGAACAAATTACATCGCCGGCCGCACAAATCATCCTGGCACTTATTCCTATTGTCGGCATATTCATCGGCGGAACAGTTATTTTCTTCGCCCTGCTCTGGATTCACCACGAGAACAAGCAGAGAATAAAATCAGGTGAAAAAGCCTGGTCAAGATTCAATTACAAGGCATCGACCCTTTTATGCGGTCTTTTACTAACAGGAATCGGCTTCATGCTCACACTTTTCTTCGCCTTGTTTGACGGAATTTCACCAGCTTTGCTGGGAGGATTAATCCCCTTCACCATCGGAATCTGCCTGCTTTTGTTCTACCGGCTTTACGACTGGAACAATGACTCTCGAACAACTTCTCAGTAAGCACCGGGACAACGCGCTCATAAAAGCAACGCTGACGGGAAATCATCAGGCATTCTCAAAACTTATTTCATATTATGAAAAACGAATCCGCTCTTTGGGCATGAGTTTTTTCAAAAATGAGAGCGACGCGGATGATTTTTTGCAGGAAGTGCTCATCAAGGCCTTCACGAATCTTTCCAAATTTCGGGGGGATTCATCCTTTCCAACATGGCTCACATCCATCGCCTACAACACGGCCATAAACGCAAAAAACCGCCGAAAAGATTATCTGCCAATTTCAGACGAAGATTCAATCGAAGATTCGGATTTTTCGCCTGAAAAGAACCATATCCGAAAGATGACCGTGCTTGCCGTGCGGGAGGCCGTCAAGGATTTGCCGGAAAAATTTGCAATCTGCGTAGAACTCTACTTTTTTTATGACAACTCCCACGCAGAAATCAGCAAAATCACCGGCGAACCGATAAACACGATTAAATCTCATATATTCAGGGCAAAAAAAATTCTACGAGAAAAATTAAGAGGTTATTATGAATAAAGAAATTTGTGAAAAAAACATGGACAAATTTATGCTTTTAGACAAGTACGAGCGCATTCCCATCAGCGTGACGCTTCATCTGCTTAAATGCAGGGAATGCCGCACAAAAGTACATTACCTCAGTCTTGCAGAAAAATACGCCGCGGAGCCGGTAAAAAACTCTCCTCTGAAAACCGCCCTCGAAAACATGCAGGTAAAGCCAGTCTCCATGACAAAATGGATAATCTGGGGAATCGTGATGCTGTTTTTGATGGTAACATCCGGTCTCTTCTTGAACCGCACGGACAGAGAAAGCTTCGCCATTATCTTTAATGTAATTTTTGGTCTCCTTATAACGGCTTACTGCGCAATCTTTGTCGGAACAAACATGGATTTTTTTATTAAGAAAATCGAAAAAGTCCAGACAGCATAAAAAGGATACACGGCAAATATGTGACAGACTTTGAAGTTTTTAGTCACACTTTTGAGTTGCCGTTAGTTCCAGAGATTTTCAGGATTCACCTGTTTCCCGTTTTTAAAGACCGTAAAATGCAGGTGGGGTCCTGTGCTCATGCCCGTGCTTCCGACCTTTCCGATTCTTGTATCCTGAGTAACATACTGCTTCGCAACACAAGTAATAGAACTCATGTGACCATACAAGGTTTTGTATCCAGAATGATGGGCAACAATTACATAATTTCCGTATGTAGAGTTGTATCCAGTCGCCGTAACTTTACCAGGCAAAGCCGCGTAAATGTTTGTTCCCATAGGACAGGCCATGTCAACGCCAGAATGATAAGAACGCGCTCCTGTAAAAGGACTCGCCCTCCAGCCAAAACTTGAAGACTTGTACCAGCGGGCACGAATCGGCTTTCGGAATAAATCACCGTTGATTTCCTGGCGGGTTACCCAATCAAGCTCTGCGTCCGGCACGAATAAGGTCGTTCCAGCTGTTAGAGCGGCAT
The DNA here is from genome assembly GCA_017468745.1 of Treponema sp. Classification (GTDB taxonomy): domain Bacteria; phylum Spirochaetota; class Spirochaetia; order Treponematales; family Treponemataceae; genus Treponema_D. Next base: position 37,869 of record JAFUHS010000040.1, read on the forward strand.
CCAAGTCGGCGTGATTTACGGCAGAACATTTTTTTGAATCGATTTTATATTTTTCTGCCACGGACTCAACTGTCTCGCCGTCTTTTTTTACGGTATATAGGATTCCAGGCATTGTAGGGATTTTAAGATAGTCGCCAATCTGCAGGAGTCGGGAATTTCTGATATTGTTTACGGAAATAATCGTATCAGAACTGATATCAAAAGTTTCCGCTATTTTTCCAATCATATCGCCAGAACGAACCCGGTAAGCAAAATAAGAAAGGTTGTAGGATTCATCATAGCCAGCCGAGTTTTCAAGGGCAATTTCATCAAGAGATTCTTCCGTAACGATAGGAATACCCGGTGTTTCAAGACCGCCCTGACCGTTTTCAGGCTCTGCTCCATGACTGGCAAAAACAAGAGTTCCTGTAACTACAAGGGCACAGACACCACATGTGACAGAAAGGCACTGCACGGCGTTTTTTAAAGATAATTCCGCCCATTTATTTTTTAAGATTCTGACTAATTTTTTCATTACTTTTTACCCAACCCAATTAAGTATGTTTCAAATGATTCGGAACGACAGGCCTGCGGCTTAAATCCCTTCGCGCTTGTAAAAACCTCACGCATCGTTTTGAGAAGAGCCTGCTGGTCTCCATTCTGAAAAATCTTCACGGCAAAATTACCGCCACTTTTAAGCATTGTCTGCGCATACCAGATAGCCATCTTAACGAGACCGGATGAACGCGCTGTATCAACGACACGATTTCCCGTTGTCAGCGGAGCCGCATCGCAGACGACAAGATCAAAAGGACCTTCGGATTTGATTCTGTCGAAAATCTCCTTAGCCTGCAAATCACCCTGGATAAAAACGAGATTATCCCCTTTCACGCTTTTTGAAAGCGGGTTTAAATCACAGGACACAACTTTACCGCTTCCTTCCATTGCTCGCAGAAGAAAAGTAGTCCAGCTGCCAGGAGCCGCACCCAAATCAAGAACCTTGTAATTTTTCTTAATCATTCCAAATTTTTCGTCAATTTCCTGAAGTTTATAGACCGAACGAGCGGGATAGCCTTCAGAAAACGCCTTTCGTGACCAAAAATCTGGTTTTTCATAAGAATTTGCCATACTTAATTGTCGGTTAAATTAAAACAGAATTTAGTGAAATTGTGAAGTGTTTTTTAGTTTGACAACAGATAAACGATATTGTAATATAGAAAGACTTGATTTTCATAAATCTTGATTTCACAAACTAGGAGAAATAAAATGAACAACATGATTTTGTTCATCGGTCTCCCGGTTGCAGGAATCGTTCTTGGATGGATTATTCGATGGTGTTATGCCAGATTTCAACTATCTGCGTCAGAACAAAAAGCTGAACGCTTAAGACAGGATGCAATAAAGGAAGCAGAAGCACAGA
>JAFUHS010000041.1 GCA_017468745.1 Treponema sp.
ATTCCTCAAAAAACTTACAGCCTTCGCGAATCTTGACCTTGAAAAAGTTACGGCGGTAATCAAGAGGGAAGAAGAAAAATTCTACAGCTACATCGTTGGCCTTGCTGACTTCATGTCGGATTTCAGGAGCAATATCCCGAACGATTTGTATCTCGTGGCTGATTCTGAATATGCAATCGGCGTTTCTGATTATCTTGTGAACGAGCTTGGACTTCAGCCAAAAGGAATCTTCATCACCGATGAGCCTCCGACTGACACAATAAAGGAAAAAATTCTTGAGACAATCGAGACTTTGGGCAAGGAAATCAAGGATGTGGTTTATTTTGAAAGTGACGGCGGAAAAATCCAGCAGAAACTTTTCGAGCTGATTGGCACTTCAAAAAGAGCCGTGATTTTCGGAAGCACCTGGGAAAAAATCGTCGCCCAGAAGAACAACAATATGCTGATTCACCTGAGCATGCCGATTGTGGACGACGTAATCCTGAACAAAACTTTCACGGGCTACACGGGCGGCTTAAAACTTACCGAAGAAATCTATTCGGGAATATTCAAGCACGGAACAATCGACGAGAACGTTCAGGTTCTCTAGCGCAAGAATTTGCCCAAAAAATTACGGAGGATTTATGGCATACAAAATTGCAATCGGAACTTCTGACAAAAAGAGCGTGAACCTTCACTTCGGTGAAATTGAATCTGTTTCTGTTTACGAGGTGAACGAAGATGACGGAAGATACTCTTTTCTGGAAGAACGGAAAATCACCCGCGACCCCGAAAAGGAAGAATGCGAAAGCGGCTGCTCCTGCGGAAGCAACTTTGCGGTAAAAGTCGGCCAGACTGTAAGCGACTGCACCTATTTTCTTGTGGCAAAAATCGGGCCCAAGCCCCACCGCCTCCTGCAGGAAAACAAGGTGAACTGCATCGAGGCACCTTTCGAGATAGAAGAAGCCGTCACCAAACTGAACCGCTATTTTGTCTCCCACAAAAAAAGGGAAAGCCACGTGTTCTAATCCGCAGTGCGAGAAAGAGTAATCGAATGCTCTTGACAAACATACCGTCGGTATTTATCTTAAATATAGATACCGACGGTATGTATAATATTTATGGCAAGAAACAAATATCCTGAAAAAACTGAAAAATTGATTATCTCTGTGGCCACAAAGTTATTTTTGGAAAAAGGCTACGAAAATACCTCTCTCAATGACATTGTCAAAAATCTTGGGGGGCTGACAAAAGGCGCAATTTACAGCCATTTCAAATCCAAAGAAGAGATTTATCAGGCTGTAGTTTATGAATTGTCAGCTTCTTCTGATGATGCAATCGAAGAGATCATAAAATCAGATGAACTTAATGGACGCCAAAAAATTGTGCTTGTCCTAAAAAAATCTCTTGAAGCTGCTATTGAAAATCACAAGGAAAGTGGACGAGTTGATTACGCAAAAAATCCCAAGATGCTCTATTCGCTTTTGCTTGAATTGAAAGACGAAATCGCACCTTTGTTTATCCTTCCAATTATTGAAGAGGGGATTGCAGACGGTTCAATCATAACGGAATGCCCAAAGGAACTTTCGGAGCTGTTGGCTTTTGTCGTGAACTTTTGGATTAATCCCCTTGTGTTTGAATCTTCGCCAAACGAGATTGTGAAAAAGTGCAAATTGTTTTCATCTATGCTTGCTCCATTTAATCTGGACATTTTGGATGATGAACTGATAGATAAACTTAAAGAACTGAACTAGTGGATGCGTTTTATGGAAAATCAGCCGGTTCAAATCAAAAAATCCAATCTGTAAGCTCTCTGAGCCTTTCAAAATCCGTGGCGGCGGTGCGCCGCGGTGAATTCATCTGCATCGTCGGTTCCTCAGGCTGCGGAAAGTGTACTC
>JAFUHS010000001.1 GCA_017468745.1 Treponema sp.
AAGGAGCGTGCAAGTCCTTGAAATCAGAGACTTCAAAATCAGGTCGCTCGATTCGCGCGTCGCTTCCAATCATCTGAAGGGCGCGGCCAGCCATGACACAGGCGTGCTCGGCGTTAGTTCTTGCCCTCTGGATTGCGCTTGGGTCGATGTCGGTTCCCGTGATTCGGCACTCAACATCAGTGCGGATTTTTTCGGCCTCAGCGCATTTGATTTCACGGGCGCGGTTTGCGTTAAAGATAGGAAGATTTTCCAAAGCGAAGCGGCGGCCAAAGCCAGGGGCCACATTGTGGGCGTAAAGACAGGCTTCGATTGGGAGTGTGCCTGAGCCGCAGAATGGGTCGTGAAGGGGAGTTTTTCGCCGCCAGAGCATGAGCTGCAGCATGACGGAAGCCGTCGTCTCGCGGATTGGGGCAAGTCCGCCGTCTGTGCGGTAGCCTCGTTTGTGAAGGGGAAGTCCGCTTAAATCAAGGCAAATCTGAGCCTCATCTTCGGTGATAAATACGCGGATGTCGCTTTCTTCGCCTGATTCTGGAAGGCTTGACATTCTCCATACATCGCCCAGTTTTTTATAAATCGCTTTTTGCACGATTCCCTGAATGGCATGTTCTGAATTCAATTTTGATTTGTAAGTCCTGACCTTGTCGACCGTGACTTTTGAGTCTTTTTTGAGAAAATCCTGCCAGGCGACTGAATAAACGCCGTCAAAGAGCTGATCAAAGTCTTCGGCATGGTAGCGGGCAAGTTCCAAGTAAACCCGGTCAGCCGTACGCAAGCAGAGATTTGCGCGGAAAAGTGCGTCGTCATCGCCAATAAAGAAAACACGGCCGGGCGCATTACCGTTGAGTTTGTAGCCGAGAAGTTTGATTTCGTTTCCTAAGATTTTTTCTGCGCCCACAGCGCACAATGCGACAAGATTATTCATGCCGACAGTGTACACTAAAATGACATTTTTGTCAAAAGTGTCAAAATAAATTTAGAAAATTTTGAATTTATAGCTCAGTGTCAGGTCGAAGTATTTTGCCCCGGCCCCGCCATCGACTAATGTGGAACTGCTGTAGCTTTTTTGAGAGCTGTCTTTTTCGTAATTGTCGCCGCTGATAACACGCATATAAAAGTAGCTTGCATTTAGGGAAATGGAGTGACGCTCGTTTATATTGTAACTTGCTCCTAAAGTCCATTTGAATGCCGCGAAAAATCCTATGGTTTTGTCCGCATAGTCTTTTTTTGTCAATAAATGATTGTCGTAGGAAATGGCATATACATAGGGGGCAAGGAAAAATCCTGTGTTTACTGAAAATCCCATGGGTAATTTAACGACAAAATCGCTTCCCATCCAAAGATAATCGGTAATCCGCTGATATTTTACGACTTCTTTGCCGGAAAAATCACGAATATTCTGATTCTCTGTGTCGTCATAGGCATAGTAACCGCCGCCACTTTTTGAGTTGCCATACCAGCCTGTTCCGTTTTTGCCGGTAAATTTTATGTTCTGATATTCAAAAGCGATTGCCGGCTTTATTTTGAAAATCTCTCTGATTTGAAATTCGTAGCCGCCCTTAAAACCAAAAGAAATGTCGTAGTCAAGGTAATTATCGCTTTCAGAGTAATTCGTTTGAAGGGTGTTTCCGCCGTTTGCACTTGTATATTGAATATTCTGCCAGTCTGAATCCAGCATCTGCCCGCTTTTCATGGGAATTCCCGCCGTAAAATGACTTTCCTCAAAAAATCCTTTCCAGCCCCCACGAATTTTAAGCCCGTAATACAGTTCCGGCTTGATTTCCCAGTTCAGTTCGCTCAGTTTGTCGGAGCTTTGCTTTGATTCTTTGAGAAAGACATACTCGTCAACCTGCCCCCATTTCATGCCGAAAAGCGGCTCCACCGAAAGGGAAAAATCTTCAAGGCTGACAGCGAACGACGAAAAGGCGAAAAATATGAATGTGAGCGAAAGGATGATTTTTTTCATTGATTTAAGTTTCGTTTTATGAGAGTGGGTCAACGCCGAAAATGTTGCTCAGCTGCCTGCGGGTCGCTTCCATGTCCTTGGGATAGGGCGCGGTGAAGGTGATTTTTTCGCCTGTCTTGGGGTGAGCGAGAGTGAGCTTGTAGGCGTGAAGGGCAAGACGGCTTAAAAGAGGGCGTTCCTGGCTTTCGTCTCCGTTCCAGCGTTTTTTGATTTCTGAAAGAAGGACCGGGTGCTGGTTGCCTGAGTAACGGGGGTCGCAGACGATGGAGATTCCCAGAGACTGCAAGTGAGCGCGGATTTGGTGGGTGCGGCCTGTGTGGGGGCGGGCTTCAATCCACGAATAGGGGCCGCAATTTCCCAGATTTTTGAAGTCTGTAACGGCGGCTTTTCCGTAACGCTGATTCAAAACAGTGCGGTGGCGGGCGTCTCCGTCAACCAAAAGCTTTGAATCTACTTTTTTGC
>JAFUHS010000004.1 GCA_017468745.1 Treponema sp.
GCCCAAATCGTAAAATTGCACGGCTACAACACAATCTGCGCCCCGATTTTCAGCCAGTATGCGGCAGTTGAAGGCTTGAAGCACGGCTGGAAAGATGTTGAGAAAATGCGGGTCTCTTACCAGCAGAGACGGAATCTCATGTACAAGGCTTTCTGCGACATGGGGCTTGAAGTTCCTGAGCCGACCGGAGCCTTCTACATGTTCCCCAGCATCAAAAATCTGGGCATTTCCAGCGAGGAATTCGCAACCCAGCTTTTCCAGAAGCACAATGTTGCCGTAGTTCCGGGAAGCGTCTTCGGCTTGGGCGGCGAAGGCCATATCCGCTGCTGTTATGCCACTGCCGTTGACAAAATGAAGGTCGCCCTGGATAGGATAAGCGAATTTATTGACGAATTAAGGAAATAAGCATTTTTTGCCGATAATGAAGGCGATATGAGTACTTTAATCGCTGTTGTTATAATTGTTGCATTTGGCGCGATTGTCATTTCTATTGCCACTCGTAAAAAGTCGGGGAAAGGAGGCAAGCAGAAAAGCCGTGCCCAAATTTTAAAGGAATCGACCAGAAAACTAGCTCAGGATCCGCATAACGCAGATGCTCTTATCGCATTGGGAGATTTGTATTATAATGAGCGGGCTTGGGATAAAGCATATCCTATTTATGAAACTCAGATGAGTATCGCTCCTGTTCATAAAGAAATCGATGTTTTTAAGGCTTCCTTGCGCCAGGGAATTTGTGCCGTCAAACTTGACAAAATATCGGATTCTTTCAAGGGGTTGAGTACGGCCGCACAAATTAATCCTAACGATTTTGAAGTAAACTATTATCTGGGAATGGCTTTTTATAAGAATAATGAATTTGAGAAAGCTGTTCCCCGTTTTAAAAAAGTTGTTGTCGTAAAACCAGAGGCTACCGGAATTAATTCTCCCCTCGGTTTATCATTGTATAAGGCAAAGCATTACAAAGAATCACTTCCGTATCTCAAACGGGCTTTGGATGAAAATCCTGAGAATAAAGAAGCTTTGTTCGCTATGGCTGACGGTATGAATGAAAGCGGTTATGGTGAAAAAGCGATTAAAGTCTTCATGCATTTGCGTCCGGATCCTGAATTTGGAGCGAAAGCCTGTCTTGCGGCCGGAATGTTCCACTTAAAAATCGGAGAGGCAGACAAGGCTATTCAGGATTTTGAGATAGGACTCAAACATCAGGATGCGGCTCCAGAAGTTTCAATCGAAACTCGCTATCGACTGGCTCTCGCTTATTTTGCGCAGAAAGTTATTGGGAAGGGAATCGGATATTTGCAAGACATTATGGCTGTGAATCCCCAGTACAAAGATGTTCCACAGTTGCTTTCCCGCTATTCAGAATTGAATCAGAATAAAAATCTCCAGACTTACCTTATGGCCAGTTCCAGTGATTTTGTTTCTCTTTGCCGGCGAATTGTCATGAAGTATTATCAGCGTGCAGTGGCAAAAATCGTCGATATTTCCGTAACGCCTGAGAATGTCGAAATCCTTATGAGCATTGAGTTTGTTCGTTCGGAGGAGACCCATTTGTTCCGATTCTATCGAACTACGGGGGCGGTAGCTGATTTGTATGTCCGTGAATTCCATGCAAAAGTAAGCGAGGTGAAAGCTGACCGTGGAATTTGCATTACGGCGGGGCTTTACAGTGAAGAGGGGCGCAAATACGCAGAAGGCCGCCCCATCGATCTTGTCGACAAGAACGGCCTTATAAAAATATTGAAGAAAGTTGACAGCAAGTAGACTTTAGCGAAGTTTTTCGATTTTTTCGTGCTGCTCATCAAAAAGCTCCATGATGTGGTCTATGACCTTTTGCTTAGGGTCTGCCTCATCAGCGGGGAGCGTAGCAAGAAAATCCTTCCTGAACTGCTTGCACTCAATTACAGGGCTTGCGCTGAAAATCTGGACGGCCGGTTCGATAAAATCAGCCAGCATATCGTCAGGATTGTTCATGTCGATGGTGAGCGCGCTTCCGTTAATAGTTACCAAAATCATCACATCAAACATGCGCAGGTAAGAGTCGATTTCGCGCAGCCCCCGTTTTGTCTCCGGATGACCAGGCCTGTAGCGGGTTCCGCTGGGGAAGACCAGAATGACTTCGCCGTCCCGTTTGCATTTATCCATGGCACGCATTGCAGCCAGGTTGATTGTGCGGGCTCGTTTTTCTTCCTCGAGTTTTTCTTCTTCAGACTGAGCCTTTTCCTCGGCTTTTGTAAGTGAGCGGGTAGGGTAAATGACGACACGGGTAAAGCTTTCTGCAAAAGCACGGACAAGAGGATTTGCCTCGTTGAGTTTCATTCCGGCGATTGCGACTATTCGTTTTGAAAGATCTTTTCCTTCCTCGCCCAAGTCATGCTCCAGAAGATAGCAGAGGGCAGGAAGGTCGGTGTTTGAGTAATGCTCCATGAGAATGAGGCCGTGTCTGCCGGATTTGACTGCATCTAAAAAGGCACGGAAATTCTCTTTGCCTTCAAGACGGCTTCCTTCAGCCATATTTTCCTCAACGAGTTTATCCATAAATTTTCGCGTCTGGGAATTTTCTTTTTGATAAACATTTGTCTCGTCGATTTTTGCCGCCGCCACCGAAAGATTTGCCAGTGACTTAAACATGTCAGCGTATTTTTCACGAATTGAAAGTGCCATAACATCCTCTTTAAATGTAGTAACTTCTATTTTATGTCCTAGAAGAGAATTTAGCAAGTTGTTAAAATTATTTGTATGGAAATCAAAAGAGTTACGATGATTGGCGTTGGTGCCGTGGGTGCGGTGCTTGCCTCAAAATTGACAGGTTACCTCGGAAGAGAAAATGTGGAGTGTCTGGCGAATGGTGAGCGAAAGGCTCGATACGAGCGGGACGGAATTTTTTTGAATGGCGAAAAGCAGGATTTTAATTTTGTTGAGAGCGAGAAAGCCTGTGAAAGCGACTTAATCATAATTGCGACCAAGAATTTACAGCTGAATCAGGCGATGGAAATGATGAAAAAGGCTTGCGGAAAAAAGACTTTGATTCTCTCGGTTTTGAACGGAATCCAGAGTGAGCGGGAAATTGCAAAAGTCTATGGCGAGGAAAATCTGCTCTACGGATTCGTAATAAGCCTCAACTCTATCCACGAGGGGAAAAATGTTCTCTGTTCTGACTTTGGAAGCGTGGTCTTTGGTGAGAAAAATAATGCAAAAAATGAACGGACGCAAGCTTTATGCGAGCTTTTTGAAAAATCTGGGATGCGCTACAAAAATCCCGATGACATTCACTTTGAGATGTGGAAGAAATTCTTCATTAATACGGTATTCAACTCTCTCTCAGCTATTACGCGTTCCCCCTATGGTGGATTTAAATATGAAGTCATGCAAAATCTCGCCCGAAAAGTTGGAGATGAATTCCTTCAGGTCGCAAAAGTTGAAGGAATAGCCCTGCCTGATACGATTTGTGAGGACGCAATCAACATGATGTGTCATCACGACAGCAAAGGAAAAACGAGTATGCTTCAGGACATGGAGGCCAGACGCAAGAGCGAAAACGATTTTTTCTGCGGAACGATTGTCCGGCTCGCAAAATCCCATGGAATTTCAACGCCTTATTGCGAATTTCTAAGGGACTTAATAGAGGGAAGTGAAGTCGTAAGAAATATTTGAAAAAAAGTGTATATTTTCGTTAGATTATGCTAATATATTTATTTGGAGTAATATATGACAGTTTCAAAAATTAATTCTATTTTTGCGAGTATCGGGCGAGCTCAACTGAAATATCGTTTTCAGATTCTCGCCGTTTTTTTCATCGTGACTATTGTCTGCTGTGCCGGACTGTCCAAATTCAGAATAGCAAATGGAAGCGACGGCTGGTATGGGGACGCTGATAAAATCCAAATCGACAAAAAGCATTTTGAGGAAGTTTTCGGAAACAACCATAGCCTGGGAGTTCTTCTTGTAACCGACAATGTTTTTTCAAAGGAAAGCCTGCAGCTTATCCAGAAACTGGGCGACAGGATGATGGAAATTCCATACGCAAAGAATCTTACTTCCCTCATTGAGGTGGATATACCGGTGGGAAATGCCGAGGGATTTGAGGTCGTAAAGCCCTATGAAAAAGGCCTCCCCTCTAATCCTGCAGAAGAAGAGGCAAGGCGGAATTTTATCATGCGGGGCAGCGAAAAAACAAACTCCCTCATAAATTCTCTGGTCAGCGATGACGGCAAAGAAACCTGGCTCCTCCTTTCCCTTGAGCCTTATGAAGGCGATATTGACGAAGAGAAAATGAAGGTTGGCTATGCCCTCAACGACATTCTGCAAAGCCCGGAATTCCAGTCGGATTCATTCAAACTCTACGGAACAGGTCAGCCCTATTCGGATGCTCAGGAAGAAATCTACGAATATCCGGACTATGTACTCAGGGTTGTCCTGGGATTTCTTGTAATGGTTATTTTCCTGATTGTTTTTGTCCATACACCTTTGGGAGTGATTATCCCTGCCATTGCGACTGTGGGCGCGATTGCCTCGGTAATGGGGGGTATGTCTTATTTTGGCGTAAAAGCAGACGCTGTGCTCATAACCCTTCCGGCTCTTTTGGGAATGGCTCTTTCGGTGGGATATTCCATCCACTATATCAACATGTTTAAGCTCTATTTCCGACGCACGGGAAATAGAAAAATGGCTGTTGAAAAAGCGGTGGAGGAGTGCGGCTGGTCGGTGCTCTTTACGGTGATTACGACAGTGGCTTCCCTCATCAGTTTTGCCCTCGTTGACATGAAGCCTGTGGCCTGGATGGGAAAAACCGCTTCTCTGGTGGTTCTGGCGGTTTATCTTTATATCGCTGTCCTCATTCCGATTTTCCTTTCGTTTGGAAAAAACCGCGAGCCCGACACTTCAAAAGAAAAAGGGGCTACAAAAGTCGATATGGTCTTCTTCCGCTGGGCAGATGTAGTACAGAAAAAGCGATGGGGTATTGTCCTTCTTACAGTACTAGCCTTTGCTGTCTGCATTCCCTTTATGCTCAAAGTAAGCGTCAAAATCGATCCTCTTTCTGTTTCGGGAGACAGAATGCCTCATTTAAAGGCAGCCCGCGAACTTACCAGACAGAAACTTGGCAACGAGCACAGTTATTCTGTGATGATTTCTTTTGATGAAGAAGGCTCTTTCAAACGCCCTGAAGTCATGGATTCTCTCATAGCCTTTGAGGAATATCTTGGAACTCTTTCTCTTACGAAAATTTCAGGCGGAAAACCCCGCGTATCATCTGTTACCGACATTCTGAAAGAAATGAACCGTGCCTTGAACGAAGGGCAGGACGCTTTTTACACCGTTCCTCAGGATGAATATGTCCTCGCCCAGCTTCTGGAGCTTTCTTCTATCGAAATGCCGAAAGATTTTTCTGAGAGCATGGATAATGAATTCCGCACGGTGGCACTGGATGTTGACATGGCTTATTACGACACTGAGGAAGCCACGGAAAATGTAGCCTCAATCAAAGAAAAGATGGCGGAACTCTTCCCTGAGGCAGATTGCATTATCCTTGGTGACATGATTGAGTATGCCGAGATGAGCAGCCGCATGGTTCGCGGTGAGCTGAAATCTTTCGGCTTCTCTTTCATCGTCATTGCCATTCTGCTCATAATCGCCTTTACTAGTCTGCGTACGGGCTTGATTGCCATGATTCCAAATATTGCTCCAGTCTTTTTGGTGGCTGCGACAATGGGATTCTTTAAATATCCCTTGGATTTCTCTACCATGACTGTCATGCCCATCATTTTGGGAATTGCCGTGGATGACACGATTCACCTGACCACCCACCTTAAATACGGCCTCGAGAAATACGGCTCATATCAGACTTCTATGGAAGCAGCCTTCCGTGAAATCGGAAAGTCCATGTTTATGACTACATTCATTTTGTGTACGGTTTTTGCTGTCTATATGTTCAGTCCCTTGCATTATCTTTTCATTATTGGCTTGCTATCTGTAATCGGACTTGCCGGGGCATTGCTCGCTGACTACACCATAACTCCGGCTCTGCTTTACCTCGTAAAGCCCTTCGGAAAAGAAAAACAAATAAAGGAAACAGTCTAACTTTAGGAGGCATATATGAAATTAACACACATTGTTTTGGGAACAGCCCTGTTTTTTGCAGGCTCTTTCGCTTTTGCACAGACGGCTCAGGAAATCGCTCAAAAAGTCCATGACTTGCCCGACGGAAAAACTTCTTCTTCCACAGCGACCCTGACACTTATCGATAAAAACGGCAAAACCCGCGTAAGGGAAGTAGCCACATACGAAATGAAAGAGGGAACTACAAAAAAATCCGTAATGGTTTTCAGAACGCCAAAGGATGTGGCCGGCGTAAGTTATCTGAGTTTTGACTATCCTGACAATCCCGATGGTAGCGTAAAGGACAGTGACAGCTGGCTTTATCTTCCTGCCATGAAAAAAGTCCGCCGCGTTTCTGGCTCCAGCAAGGATGATGATTTTCAGGGAACGGATTTTACCTACGATGATTTGGGCGACCGCAGCCTTGGAAAAGATACCTTCGCTATTCTGGGGGAGGAAAGCGTAAGCGGCATTCCCTGCTGGATTCTTGAATACAAAGCAAAGGACAAGAATGCAAAAATCTCCCGCCGCGTATACTGGATTGGAAAAGACAATTATGTCACCTACAAGGGAGAATTCTACGACAAGGCTGGCAAACTCAAAAAAACTCTCGCCTGTGAGGAAATTACCCAAATCAGCGGCTACTGGGCCATCCAGAAAATGACAATGACCAATGTACAGAGTAAACACAGCACGGTTTACGAAACTAAAAATAAGCAGTTTGATATTCCTATTGATGCAAATTACTTTACGGTAAGCGCGCTTGAAAGGGAGCTTTTGAAATGATAAATTTCAGACTCTTGCGAAAATCACTTATTTTTGCTCTGCTACTAGCGGCATTTTCTCACTCCCTTGCCGCGCAGGAAATTTCTTATTCCGGCAGCCTGTCTTCTCTGGCTGGGATTGCCCTTCCCAACACAAATGACAACAAGGGAAAATTTCTGGCCGGCACCCTCATATTCGACAATACCCTCAAAGCCTACCTCAATGAAAGCATGTTCTACCTGAATGCATCTCTTATCGGGGATGCGGTGGGGAGTCAGTCATCAAACGGAGTTTCGGCTTTCGTAAGCGATGACGGTCATTTTTCTCTCAAAGTCAAAGAAGCCTATTTCGACTACAACGGCGGGTTCTGGGCTTTGCGGGCAGGAAGAATGATTGCGGCCTGGGGCAAGGCAGACGGCATTCAGATTACAGATGTTCTCTGTCCTCAGGACGAATCAACGATTATTGCCTCATCGTATAAAGAAAGCCGTCAGGGAATCGATGCCCTGAGACTTTCTTACACAGGAAACAGCCTTCAGGCAGATGTCTACTGGATTCCATTTTTTACGCCGAGTACACTTCCTCTTGCAAAAAACAGTCCGATTCGAAACATTCTTTTCCCCAAAAATTTGGGGGAATACAGTCTGAGCAGTCCTGCTCGTTATGATGATTTTGAATTGCCAGAAAAAAAATTTGCCAGCAGCGAGTATGCGGCAAGAGTCGGCATGTATTTTTCCCGCTTTGATTTATCTTTCTATGGATTCTATGGTTGGGATGATTTGCCATTTATGTCATACACTGCTGAACCACTTTCAAGTGTGAATGTAAACGGCGGATATGAGCGAATGGCAATGCTGGGACTGGATACGGCGATTCCTGCCGGAGAATTCGTTCTTCGCTTTGAGTCTGCCTTTTTCCCGGAGCGTTACATGCAGACGAGTGCGGATTGGCAGGCTGAGCGACAGGGTGCCGGTCTTGATTTTTCTGCATCAGAGCGGCATAGCCAGATTATCGGTCTTGCGGGTCTGGACTGGTCGCCAAGCGGCTGGACTATTACCGCTCAGTACATAGCCGATTACGCTTTTGGCGAGGCGGAGTCTCTTGACAGGAAAAGTTATCAGCATCAGGCAAGCCTTACCGTCGAAAAAGCTCTTTTAAATGATACGATGACGCTTTCTGCCCTTGCTTTTCTTGATTTGCGGGATTTTTCTTCAAGTACAGAGCTTTCCGCTGAATACAGCCTGACGGATGCCATAAAACTTGCCCTTATCGGCAATATTTTCCTGGAAGGCCCGGACGGAAAAACAGGATTATACGGAGCATATCAAGATTTAAGTTGCCTTACGCTAAAAGGAACTATATCATTTTAAAGATGAAGAAAAGGGAGCAAAACTATGATTGATAATATTCTCAACTTTCTTTTTGGCGCGAACTATAAACCGGAAGAAGCTAAGATATTTTTTTCAGTTGTAGGAATTTGCTTCCTGACCCTTTTTCTGATTATCCTGATAATTGCCTGTATCTGGCATGTAAAGGAAATTCATGATGGACGGCAATTCACCGTAACGAGGGAAGGACTTGGCGAGCAGAGCGGTAAAATCAAAGATATTTTAATGCGCCACCATGCCGGTCCGTCTGAGGTGAATTCCGATCTATTGCTTCTTGAAGAACTGATTATGCGCCTTCAGGAGCACGCAGAAAACGCAGTGACAGTCCGCATGATTAATCGGTTCGGGCATTTTAAACTGTCGCTATCAGTTCGTGGAAAAAGCTACAATCCCCTTAAAGAAGACGAAGACGCGAAAGACAATGGGGAAAATTATCTCCGTGGCATGATTTTACAGGCAAAAAAATCTCATATTTCATATAAACACAGTTTCGGAAAGAATATTGTCATGATAGAATATAAATATAAGGAGTAGCGTATGAAAAGAAGCCTTTTAGCGATTTTTATCCTTGTCTGTTCCGTTTTTCTAGTAATCTCATGTGCATCAAATAATAATAAAACTATGCCAAAAGGAAAGACTATGCAAACTTCTATTACAAAAGAAAGCCAGACTCTTATCATGGAAACACTGGGGAATGCAAGAGAATTGGGCGGCTATGTAAGTCAGGATGGCCGCAAGGTAAAGCGGGGAATTTTGCTTCGTTCCGCAAAACCTATTAACGCAAGTCCCGCCGATCTTGACCGGCTTAAAAACGAATATCACCTTCATATCATCACGGATTTCCGCATGAGCTACGAGCGGGAAGCTGAGCCAAATCCTGAGATTGATGGAGTTACGAATGTCTGGTGTCCGATTATCGATGAAGACATGATTTCCGCAAATGTCAGCTCACCTGATTCTGCAAAATCAATGAATACCTTTGAGCGGCTGAAAATCGCCGTAGACCGGGGAATCGTTACTGACAAAATGTATGTGGGATTCCTCTCGATGGATCAGGGCAAAAAGGGATATTCTGCCTTCTTCCGCCAGCTTCTTGCCCTGCCAGAAGGAAAATCACTCCTCTTCCACTGCACTCAGGGAAAAGACCGCACGGGTCTGGGAGCCATGCTCATTCTTTCGGCTCTGGATGTGGACGAAGAAACGATTATGCAGGATTATCTGCTCACAAATATTTTCAACGCAAATTTAATCGAAAGGGAAAAGCAGATGCTTTCTCAGTACAATCTCTCTGACTCAGAAATGCAAAAGTATCTTTCGGTTATGGATCAGGTAGATTCCCGGTACATGCAGAATGCAATCGATTATCTTAAAGCCAATTATGGCTCAGTAAAGGGCTATATCACCAAGGAACTTGGTCTTACTGAAAATGATATTTCAATCTTAAAGGATAAATTTTTGTACTGATAAAAAAGGAGCTGAAATATGGATTCAAGAATTGAAAACAAGGAAATTGTAATCACTTTGTCCGGCAGAATCGACACAAATAATGCCGGTCAGGTCGAAAAAGAAGTTCTCGACATTATTGCTGAAAACACCACCCTCACTCCGGCTTTTGATGCCTCTGATTTAGCTTACATTTCCAGTGCGGGCTTAAGAGTCCTTATGAAAGTCTCGAAAATGGCCGGCAAAAAAGTCAAAATCTACAATGTCTCAAAAGAAATTTACGAGATTTTTGAGACAACAGGTTTCACAAACATTCTTGACGTGCAAAAAGCTCTCCGACAGATTTCTGTGGAGGGGTGCGAGCTCATCGGTTCGGGCGGCTTCGGAAAGGTCTATCGCACTGACCCGGAGACAATCGTAAAAGTCTATACGGCAAATTTTTCTCTCGAAGCAATCCAGCAGGAGCGGGACACGGCCCAAAAAGCTTTCCTTATGGGAGTTCCCACGGCCATTTCTTACGATGTGGTCAAATGCGACGAAAGTTATGGAGTTGTCTACGAGCTTTTGAATGCAAAAACAACGGCGCAGATTATGAACGCGGAGCCTGAGCGAATCCCGGAAATCGGCAAAAAAAGCGCGAATTTGCTCAAACAGTTGCACCAAATTTCCGTGGACGAGGGCGCGCTGCCTGACCGCAAAAAAGACTTGATTGAATGGGTCGATAAAATCCTTCCGGTTATCGAACCTTCCGAGGCGGAGGAAATACGCACATTCATCAAAAATATTCCCGATTCCAGACATTTCCTGCATGGCGACTTCAACTCAAAGAATATCATGGTAAACGGAGATGAATTCCTTTTGATTGATATTGGTGATGCGGCTTTTGGTCATCCTGTTTTTGATGTCGCGGGACTGGTTCTTGCTTATGTTTATCTGATTAACTCGCAAATGCCGGATGAAGAAAAATACCGTCTTCTTGGCTTTCACCTTGAAGACGCGCCGCTTCTGCTGAATCAAATGATTGCCAGCTACTTCGGCATAGATGAAAATGACAAGGCCGAAATCGGAAAGCGTATTCAGATGCTCATTCCCTACTCAAACCTTCTGTCTTCTTACCACGGCACAAGAAGATGCGGCTTTAATCTGGAATACATGCAAAAAATCTCTCAGATGATGATAAAAACAAAGCTTTTGCCATCTATCCGCGAAGCAAAAAGTCTTGAATGGTAGCATAAAATACACCTGAAAGGAGTCGCCTACGATTTGGTTCGCTGCAATGATTGCTACGGTGTTGTCTTTGAGCTGATTAAATCCCGGAACAGAAGCCGAGAGTGCAATGAAGCTGGCTCCAATCCTGATGGACAAACTTTTGCGCGGTGTAGTCATCCCGAACGAACAGGCTCTGCGCCATCTCCTGTCGAACTTGAATTCTTTTTAAAATTGCACTAAGATAGAACCCAGTTTTGGGGGCGTAGCTCATCTGGTAGAGCATTTGGTTCGCAATCAAAGGGTGGTCGGTTCGAGTCCGATCGTCTCCAAAAAGCCTTGCATAAGCAGGGCTTTTTTTGTTTTAAAGCTTCATCAGGCAGTTGTGCTCCAAATCGATGATTCTCTGATTTCTAGAACCGCGGAAGTTCAGTGTAAGGTCTCTCTGGCTTTCAATGTAGGGGCCGTCAATCAGCACATTTATGCATGACAGCATCCTGTTGGTAAAAGCCGTGTGCTTTTTTCCGTCCTGGGGGAGCAAATCTTTGTCGTAGAGGTAGCCGGTATAGCACCAGATAT
This sequence comes from Treponema sp., assembly GCA_017468745.1. Classification (GTDB taxonomy): domain Bacteria; phylum Spirochaetota; class Spirochaetia; order Treponematales; family Treponemataceae; genus Treponema_D. The sequence continues at coordinate 11,478 of JAFUHS010000004.1, forward strand.
TTTTTTGAGGGAATTCTTTTTTAACCCGTTCAAGGAAGGGCGCGAGAACCTCCTGATTTTCTTCCTCAAAAGGCTCGCCGCCCAGAACGGTAAGACCTGCGATATGCTCCGGCCGTAAGGCTTCGATAATTTCGTCTTCTGTTTCGCTTGTAAAGGGCTGACCGAAGTTAAAATCCCAGGTAATCTGGTTATGGCAGCCCTTGCAGTGGTTGCGGCAGCCTGAGACAAAGAGAGAGACCCTTACTCCCAAACCGTCCGCAATATCAATTTTTTTTATGACACCGTAATTCATAGTTTACAAATGCAAGACCCTTTCCTTGATTTCCTGAGTGCGGCCCTGATTCCAGTACTGGGTTCCGATGTAACCGCAGGTTCGGCGGGCAACATTCATGGTAGCCTGATCCTTGTTTCCGCAGTTGGGGCATTGCCAGATAAGCTTGTTGTCGCTGTCGGTGACAATCTGAATCTCGCCTGTGTAGCCGCATTTCTGACAGCAGTCAGATTTTGTGTTCAGCTCAGCGTACATGATGTTCTCGTAAATGTGCTTTAAGAGAGTCATGACGGCAGGAATGTTGTTTTCCATGTTCGGAACTTCCACATAGCTTACAGCCCCGCCCGGAGAAAGTTCCTGGAACTGGCTTTCAAAGCTGAGTTTTGTGAAGGCGTCCACCTGCTCAGTAACATGAACATGATAGCTGTTCGTGATGTAGTTTTTGTCGGTAACACCAGGAATCTCGCCAAATCGCTTTTTGAGGCATTTTGCGAATTTGTATGTGGTTGACTCAAGAGGAGTTCCGTAAAGAGAGAATGCGATGTTTGAGGCAGCCTTCCATTCGGCGCATTTTGCGTTGAGGTGCTTCATGATTTCGATTGCAAATGGCGTTGCGTCAGGATCCGTGTGGGGCTTTCCCGTCATGTAGCGCACGCACTCGCACAATCCCGCATAGCCCAGAGAAATAGTTGAGTAGCCGCCGAAAAGAAGTTTATCGATGGTTTCGCCCTTTTCGAGGCGGGCAAGAGCGCCGTGTTGCCAGAGGATTGGAGCAACATCGCTTGGAGTACCCAAAAGACGCTGGTGACGGCGCATGAGAGCCTTGTGGCAAAGCTCAAGACGCTGGTCGAAGATTTCCCAGAAGACCTTGTAGTCACCGCCAGAAGAGCAGGCTACATCAACAAGGTTGATTGTGACAACGCCCTGATTGAAACGACCGTAGTATTTCGGCTTTCCGTTTTTATCGAGGTAAGTGGTGAGGAATGAGCGGCAGCCCATGCAGGGATAGCAGTGACCTTCACCGTTGTCGTCAACTTTGAGTTCAAGCATCTTTTTTTCTGAGATGTAGTCAGGAACCAGACGGCGGGCAGTACATTTTGCCGCAAGTTCCGTGAGGGCGTAGTATTTTGAGCCCGGCTCAATGTTATCCGGTTCAAGGACATAAATGAGTTTCGGGAAAGCAGGAGTTACCCAGAAGCCCTTTTCGTTTTTAACGCCCTGATAGCGCTGCTTGAGCATTTCCTCGATAATCATTGCAAGGTCGGCCTTTTCCTGTTCGTTCTTGGCCTCGTTGAGATACATGAAGACCGTGATGAAAGGAGACTGACCGTTCGTTGTCATGAGAGTGACGACCTGATACTGGATTGTCTGAACGCCTCGTTTGATTTCGTCCTTGAGCCGCATTTCGACGATTTTGTTGAACTGGTCATCGCTGAATTTTACGCCGGTCTGCTCTTCGATTTTTTCAGTTTCACGCATGATTTTGCGTCGGCTGACTTCAACGAAGGGAGCGAGATGGGTGAGAGAAATTGACTGACCGCCGTACTGACTTGAAGCTACCTGAGCGATAATCTGTGTGGCGATGTTACATGCCGTTGAGAATGAATGAGGAGTGTCGATTCTTGTTCCAGAAATCACAGTACCGTTTTGCAGCATATCTTCGAGGTTTACCAAGTCACAATTGTGCATGTGCTGGGCAAAATAGTCTGCATCATGGAAGTGGATGATTCCCTCTTCGTGAGCCTTTACGATGTCCTCGTCGAGCAGGAATCGCTTGGTGATGTCCTTTGAGACTTCGCCAGCCATATAATCACGCTGAACAGAAACTACGGTTGAGTTTTTGTTGGAATTTTCCTGTTTGACTTCCTCATTGTTACATTCAAGAAGAGAAAGAATCTGAGAATCGGTAGAATTTGCACGGCGCATAAGCTGGTGCTGGTAGCGGTATGTGATGTATTTTTTCGCGATGTCGAATGCACTCGCTTTCATGATGGCCTTTTCGACCAAATCCTGAATAGCCTCGACATTCATCTCGTGATTTTCCGCAGCACACTGTTTTTCGATTGATTCTGCGATGCTTGTGATTGTCGCGGAACTCATTTGCTCCGACGGTGGAACCTCATTGTTCGCTTTTGAGATTGCCGTAATGATTTTCTTGATGTCGAATACGACTTCTTCACCGTTGCGTTTGATAATCTTCATGCTCTTTCCCCCCAGACATTACATGATAATGGTTTGCGATTTTTTTAATTTTCCGCAAAAAAACACTTGACATTTTGAAAAATCTCATAGTGTTTCTTGCTGTAATTATCGGTTAAAATGACACTATCTGTAGCGTTTTCTTTCTTAATTATCTGAATCATAGATTCGCAATCGTTTTATGTCAATCCATTTTTTGAAGAAAGTCAATAAAATCAAAATGATGTCTGTTTTGTCTAATCAAGAGGAAAAGAGGGAAAAAGGATAAAAAAAATAAAAAGTTAGAAATTGACAACAAAAGTTAGATATAGTATATTTTATCATTATAACAAAAATTAGATGAGGCTAACAAAAATGAGTTTTGACGAGACGATTATCCACTGTTCCGCCCCCGCCTTATGCGGAATAAAGCCCGCAAATCTTTTTTCAATGAACGCGAAAAGCTTTCTGGAAGGTCGGAAAAGGCTTTTGAAATGGCAGGGGGATTTCTGTAAGTCAAAGCGATATTTCGTACCGCTCAAGAAAGATGATTCTCGTTTTTTGTTCTTTGTCTATGACCGTGATTTATTGGAGAAAATCATTTCCTCGGCAGAAAATATCAGCTACCTTGAATCCAAAGGCTATTCCTTTGAGAAAGGGCTGAACGGAATTCTCTGCGAGCTTTTGCACCGCCTCATGTATTGGTCAGAATTTCCTCACGAGGTCGGACTTTTTTTAGGCTATCCCCTTGAAGATGTGCTTGGTTTTGAAAAAGACCGTTTCGCCTGCAAATTTTCCGGATTCTGGAAAGTCTACGGAAACAAAGATGAGGCCGAGCGCAAAATGAAATTGTACAAATCATGTAGTGAAACCTGCATGAAATGGCTCGATGAGGGGCTGTCAGTTCCTGTCGTTGCCAAAAAATATTCAAATCAAAAAAAAGGAGCGTAAAATATGGTAGCTATCGTATACGCATCAACAACAGGAAACACGGAGGCTCTTGCAAATGCCGCAAAAGAAGCAGCAGGCGCAGACGCATATTTCTCAACGGCAGATTCTGCTGACAGCGCAGAGGTTCTCAAGGCAGATTTGATTGCTTTGGGTAGCCCTGCAATGGGAGCAGAGCAGCTTGAGGATTCAATGGAATCCTTCTATTCTTCAATTGAGGGAAGTTTGAGCGGAAAATCAGTCGTTCTCTTCGGTTCTTATGACTGGGGCGACGGTGCTTTCCTTGAAGACTGGAAAGGCCGCGTTGAAGGAGCGGGCGCAAGTGTGAAAGCTGTCGTTAAAGCACAGCTCTCACCAGATGATGCCGCTCTTTCAGAAATGAAAGCCGCAATCGCGTAAGTTACGCAAACAAGTCTGTTTTTTTAAGCCATTGAGCGACGGCCGTTGCCTCTTTATCCAGGGGGCGGTCGTCCTCAACGAAAGCACTCATTTTGCGTACTTCATCATGAACACGCTGCGTGAATGGTGCGAAATCTTCTTTTCCTGCCAGATCCACGGCCTGCATCGCGGCCAATAAATGTGTGGCAAACTGAAGGAAAACAAGCTCAATCTGCTCGGCGAATTTTCGCGCTGAAATCGTTCCCATTGAAACTTTGTCCTGATTGAGGGCTTCTGTTGGAGCCGATGTAAGGGAAACAGGGAAGCAGTATGTGGCAACCTCGCCACGGATTGCGCTGATTGTAATCTGAGCCGCCTTAAATCCCAGACGCAGACCCGCACGAGGGTGATCGGCCGGCGTGTAAGGAATCAGGTTTTCGGTAAGCCCGTTGAATTTCCCGTCGATAATGATTTCTGCCTGCTTGTCGCTTAAATCCGCGATGTTAGCAAGAGCCGTCCTCATGTAATCACAGGCCGCGCAAATGTGACCGCCATAGAAATTTCCGGTATTGAAAAGCTGCTCCGTATCAAGGTCAACCAAAGGATTGTCATTGGCAGAGTTCAGCTCTTCCGTAATCATGTCCCTGGCAAATCTGAGGGTGTCACGGTAAACGCCTGTAATCTGCGGGGCGCAGCGGATTGAATATCTGTCCTGAATTTTATTGTGCTGGGCAACGAAACTTTTTCCGTCAAGTTTCACAATCTGCTTGTCCAGAAAGTCCTCGTACTTCCATACCCGATTTGATTTAATGATTATGTTGTGTACATAAACTCCTGATTCAATCTGCCCGCGGTGATTTTTAACCTGACTTACTTTAGTGATGAAAGGCGTGTCTTTTCCACGGGTGATTTCAGCCGTAACAGCCGTAAGGAAGTCGCTTATATTAGCCAGCCGCTGGGCTTTTTTCCATGCAAGACAGGCTACGGCCGTCATTACGGAAGTGCCGTTCATAAGGGCGAGACCTTCCTTTGCTTCGATTTGAAGAGGCTTGATGCCCTCTGCCTTTAAGGCTTCTGCGGCCGGAACAATCTTTCCCTTGTAGTAAACATCGCGCTGGCCCATGATGACAGCGGCAAGGTAAGAAAGCGGTGTCAAATCTCCCGAGGCACCGACAGAGCCAAGCTGGGGAATCACGGGAATTATGTCCTTGTTGAGAAGTGTGACCATCATCTCCGCAAGCTCCGGACGGATAGCAGAGTGACCGCCCTTTACATTTCCGTTCAGGCGGGCAAGAACTACCGCACGGCCTGTCTCGTGATCAAATTTAGGCCCCAGTCCGATTCCATGGTATGCGCAGATGACCCGCTGCAGTTCGCCTGCCTTATCCACGCTAATCTGGTTATGGCATGAATCTCCGAAGTCAGTGGTGACTCCATAGGTCGGAACGCCGGTAGCGATATAATCTTCAAGGAATTTTCGTGATTTTCTTAATGTGTCCCAGAATTTTTCGTCTGCAGGAAGTGCGACCTCTTCGTTTTTATAAGCGACATCGCACACATCTTCAATAGTAAGCTCATTTCCGTTGACAATTTTCATAATAGAACGATTTTAGAACTTTTTTTTGATTCGGTAAATAAGCAGGGGGCGACAGTAACTAGCGTATTTTATTTTTCCGTGATATAATCATAAAATCTTTTTTATGGAGCTTTAAAAGAATGAAAAAAACAATCTTGATTTTGACATCCGCCCTGCTTATTTCAGGTCTCCCTCTTTTTGCAAACGGAAAGGCTGATTCAGCAGAGCAGAAAATCGAAAATTCTGCAAAGTCAGCTGCAAAGGAAACAAAGAATTCTGCAAAAACAGTCGTTAACGAAACAAAAAGTGCTGTTAAACAGACAGAAAGCACTGCGAAAGAAACTGCTCAAAAAGGCAAGACGGCGGCAGAAGACAGCAAAGAAAGTTTTAAAAATGCCGGAAAAACAGTAGGCGAGGCCGGCAAAGAAATCGGAAACGCCGCAAAGGAAACAGGCAAGGAAATCGGTGAGGCCGCAAAAGCTTTCGGCAAAGGCATTAAAGAAGCATTTTCATCAGATTCAAAAAAAGACTAAAATCATATAGAGGTATAAAATGGATATTCGTTATTCAACAGGAAAAGAGCCGTTCAAAAGAATGACTACCGAAGAAATGCGTGAGGAATTCCTCATCCAGAACATCTTCATCAAAAATGATGTCACAGCTGTCTACAGCCACATCGACCGCATCGTTACCCTGGGTTGTATGCCGGTTGACGAGTGCGTTAAGCTTGACAAGAACATCGACGCAATGAAAGATTTCGGCGTTGACTTCTTCCTTCAGCGACGGGAGCTTGGCATGATTAACATCGGCGGCGACGGTGTAGTTGTTGCTGACGGCAAAACTTATGAAATCAAGCACTACGATGCCCTTTATCTGGGAGCTGGTACAAAAGAAGTCACACTCTCTTCAAAAGACGCAAAAAATCCGGCTAAGTTCTACATGAACTCAACACCGGCACACTGCACTTACCCAAGCCGAATCATCACTTACGAGCAGGCAAATCACATCCACATGGGGTCTGCCGCCGAGTCAAACGACCGCACAATCAACCAGTACATTCATCCGACAGTTCTGGATACCTGCCAGCTGTCAATGGGCATGACTCACCTTGAGACAGGCTCAGTCTGGAATACAATGCCGGCTCACACCCACGAGCGCCGCATGGAAGTCTACTTCTACTTCGACTTCCCGGAAGATCAGGTCGTCTTCCACATCATGGGTGAGCCACAGCAGACACGCCACCTGGTAATGCACAACAACGAGGCCGTAATCAACCCAAGCTGGTCAATCCACTCAGGCTGCGGCACTTCAAACTACACCTTCATCTGGAGCATGGGCGGCGAAAACCGCACCTACACCGACCAGGACTGGATACGCACACCGGATTTACGATAGTAAATACGGTGGCTTATAATAGTTTCCTTGCGTACGCGGCGGGCTTGCCCGACCGCATATGCACTCCTGATTTACGATAGGTTCCCCTTTCGCTATTTTTCATCTCCACACTCTTGCGGGCTGTGGAGATTTTTTTTTGCATTCTCGGCATAATAGGAGTGTTCGCAAAAACAAGTTCCCGAACTTACCGAAAATCTGAATCTGGAGCAAAAAATGTCCGAATCTTCTTTTACAAAATGGGTTGCCTGCTGGGGAAATGCCACATCAATTACTGACCGAAACGAAGCCGTCTACGCAAAGGATTTGACGCTCCGCTACCCAATCCGCGTCGTATTTGCAGGAAACAAACTTCGCTTTCATTTTTCCAATCTGACCGGAACAGAAGAAGTCAAAATCACAAAGGCTTTTGTCGCGCTCAAGGACAAGAGCGATTACGCACCCGTAAAAATCACTCTTGGCGGAAATACGGAGCTTCAAATTCCTGCGGGAAAAGAAATAACTTCTGATGACATTGATTTTGCCGTTGAAGCAGGACAGACAATCGAAGTTTCAATGTATTTTTCTGATTTTACCCAGATGAACGCAGGAACTCTTGTAACAGGACCTCTTTCAAAAGGACAGTACGCCTACGGAGATTTTGCCGGAGAGAAAAATTTTCCCGATGACTTAAGCCGAAGCACAAACTTGTTCTATTTTTTGAACACCGTCGATGTTTTTACAGAAGAAAAGAATCATGCGCTTGTCTGCTACGGAGACTCAATCACCGCGCAGTCATGGCCGGATTACCTTGCGCAGAGGGCCTGGGACAATGGATTTCACAATGTCGCAATTATCCGACGCGCAGTTTGTGGAACAAGAATCCTTCGTCAGTATGAGTGCATAACATATGCCGCCTACGGCTTGAAAGGCGAGACTCGCTTCCCGATTGAAATGAATGTTGCGGGAGCGTCCGCAGTAATCATCCAACACGGAATCAACGATATAATCCACCCGGTTGGAGTTGAGACAAACAAATTCCGCCCGTGGTCGGACATGCCAACGGCACAGGATTTGAAAAAAGGCGTTGAGGAATTTTACATCGCCCACGCAAGGAAACTCGGAATCAAAGTCTGGTCCGGAACGCTTCTCCCGATTTATGGCTGGAGAACTTACGCGCCTTTCCGCGATGAAGTCAGGAATGAATTCAATGAATGGCTCAGGACAAGCAAAAATTTTGACGGTTGCGTGGATTTTGACAAGGCTGTGCGGAATCCTCAGAGACCAGAAGCCTTTGCCGATGGTTTTGACAGCGGAGACCACCTGCACCCAAGCGAAAATGCCTACAAGGCGATGGCAGAGGCTGTGCCTGAAGAACTGCTTGAATAAAAAATCCACACGGAATTTATTTTGCTACGCAAATTCAGTTTTTGTCCGTGTGGGTTTTTGACTTGTTCTTCAAAAGCCTTGCTTTTATACAGTTTGCTTAAAATTCACGAATAGCACAAACTGAAAGACGACTGCTTCTGCTGTCTGGGTTATAATTGCCATCAGAAAAATCTACATATTCTGCTCTAGATCCACTATATCCACTACTGTCATTTGATGACCAATATTTTGTGTTTTCCATTTTTGTTCCAACAACTTTTTCAAGTGCGTTATTCACAACAGTTTTGTTATTATAGAGCATGATAAGCTCAATGACAGATGGCAAATACCAGCCACTCGCATTGTCACCTGTAAGCAAATTTGTAGCAGCGTAATTATTTATCCAGTTGAAAGCGGGATAATTAGTCACGGCACTTTCATTTGCACTTGTATCAAGCTCACAGATTTTTGTCCAGTTGTCACTTCCGTCAAAATCACCTACTAAATAGTAGTTACCAACTTTATAATAAGCTGTGCCGTCCGTTGGTTGCAATATAACAGTATGAATTACGATTTCTGTAAATTCTGTAGTATTTGTTGCTGCCCACGCTAAAGTCTTGTTCGGTTCTCCCTGAGTGTTCACCAAACCAACACCAAGAATTTTCTGGCCAAGAATTTCCCTTACACTCCCCGCATAGAAAATTACTGCAACAGCGGCAGATTTTTGCGCACTGGTAAGAACAAGCCCTTCAGAATAAGGAGTTGCAGAACCGTCCGAAAATACAATGTCTCCAACAGCTTTCGATTCTGTTGGTGCTCTTGTTCCAAAGTAAGTTTTAGTTCCAGAATCGGTTTGCTCTTCCTTGTTCGTAGTCGTTGTCTCCTTAGCATCATCATTGTTGTCATTCGAGCAAGCCACAAATGATGAGAAAATAATCAATGAAATAAAAGCTGCAAGAACAGCAAATAACGATTTTTTTAGAGTTTTCATAAAACGCCTCCTTTGTGAAAGAAATTATTCTTTCAGTGTAAAATTTAGACTAATAGTCTTAAGACTATTCTATGAGACTTTTGGCGATAAGTCAAACTAATAGATAAAATATTAGTCTATTGGATTAAAAAAATGACTGAATTAGAAGTCCGTGATTTGTTTGGCTATAATTTAAAAAGAATTAGAAAACTTCGTAATGTCTCACAAATGCAACTTGCAGACAAAGTTGATATGCATTTCACTTTTATTAATGCAATCGAGAACGGAAAAAAATGGGTTTCGCCGGAAAGCATCGCAAAATTTACCGAAGCACTTGAAATCGAAGCGTATCAGTTTTTTCTTCCGAAAGACTATAAATTGGAAGATTCTCCGGACATTGTTTCCTTTGCAAAAGATTTAAGCGAGAATTTTCAGTTGATTAAATCCCGTTATGGTTTGCGCTAGGCTATGTAGCCCCGAAGTTGCGAAACGAAGTGTAGCAATGAGCGTGAGCGAAGGGCGGAACAGCCGACCGCCGCTTGTCGGCGGTAGCGCCCTAAAATTTCTCTCTAGTCAAAGCCCTTTCTTTCCGATATTCTATATAAGCCCTTGTCTGCTTGTGGGGCAGACTGGGGTTCTCTGGAGAGTCTTCACGATGGGGTGAGGCGCCGAAGGGTTAAGATTATTACAATCGATATCTCAGGCACAAAGGACAGGGCGAAAGAAGTTCCAATCCTACTCTTTGGAGAGTTTGTTTCGATTTTCGGGGCAAACTCTATTTTCTTTTTAAACTGTCATTGTCGCAAATGGCAGTAAATGGGGATTTAAAAATGTTTGACAAAATCCTTAACTCAATCGACGATGTGGTTTGGGGAATTCCAACCATCGTCCTCATTCTTGCAACTGGCCTTGTTCTTACGATTCGCGCCCGTGGATTACAGTTTACAAAACTCGGCAGGGCTTTCCGCTCAATCTTCAAGGAAAACGAAGGTCACGGCGAGCTTTCAGGCTTTTCTGCCCTCTGTACGGCACTTTCTGCAACAATCGGAACTGGAAACATTGTCGGTGTCGCGACGGCTATTGCCGCAGGAGGTCCTGGAGCTCTCTTCTGGATGTGGATTGCAGCAATTCTTGGAACGGCCACAAAATTCGCTGAATGTATGCTTGCAATCAAATATCGCGAGGTAAAAGAAGACGGTCATGTTCTTGGAGGCCCCTTCTACACAATCGAAAAGGGAATGGGAGCTAAATGGAAGTGGCTTGCGATTCTTTTCGCAGTTTTTGGGGTTCTCGCAGGTCTTCTTGGCATCGGTACGATGACCCAAATCAACGGAATCACATCCGCAGTCAACATGGCATTTGACCCGAACAATACGAACATCGCTTTCACAATCGGCGAGAACTCATACACCTGGGCAACAGTCATCGGTGGAATCATCGTCACAGTCTGTGCAGCTCTTGTAATTTTAGGTGGACTTAAACGAATTTCTAAAGTTGCTGAAAAAATTGTTCCTGCAATGGCAATAATTTATGTCTTTTTGGGACTTTCAGTTTTGATTATGAACGCAACTCATATCCCCGCAGCCTTCGCCCTCATCTTCAAATCAGCATTCGGCTTCAAGGCAGTGGCGGGAGGAGCTGTAGGCTGGACTGTCAAGCAGATTACCGAATCAATGCAGAAAGGTATCGCGCGAGGAATTTTCTCAAACGAGGCCGGCTTGGGTTCCGCTCCAATCGCTGCAGCTCCTGTTCAGACAAACGAGCCTGTAGAGCAGGGTCTGGTTAATATGACAGGCACTGTAATCGATACCTTAATCGTATGTACTATGACAGGTCTTGCAATCGTAATCGCCCTCTGTAACCCTTCTTTCAACGCAGAGGGACTCAAAGGCGTTCAGCTCACGGCGGCAGCCCTATCATTCGACCTTGGCGGAGACGGCGTTTCGGTTCAGTTCCTGCTTATGCTCTGTCTGGCCTTCTTTGCCTTTACGACGATTTTGGGCTGGGATTACTACTCAGAAAAGTGTCTTGAATACATCACGAACGGCCGTATGAAACTGGTTTTCATCTACCGCCTGATTTACATCGCCGCAATCGCAATCGGCCCCTACTTCACAGTTAACGCTGTATTCACAATCGCCGACATCACCAACGGCCTTATGGCAATCCCTAACTGTGTCTCACTGATTGTTTTGAGCGGAGTCGTGGCAGAGGAAACAAAAAAATACTTTGCAAAATATCCGACACTGTAAAAAGTTAGTAGTTAGGAATTAGAAGTTAGAAGTGGAGCTGGCTTGTTCAAAGGGTCAGCTCTTTTTTTATATGGGACTGCCCCATTTCTTTTTGGACAGCCCCCCTCCCCTTTCTATTTTTACACTGTCTTGAATTTTCTTACATCAGAGCCAAGTTTATTCACATTTTCATCAAGGCTTTCTACACATTCATCAAGCCGCATTCCGCTTTTCACGACACTCTGAGCGTTTTCCGACATCGCAAACATACTGCTCTGGACTGCCTGAAGAGAAACCTTCAGTTTATCCATTTCTTCAAGTACGTGTCTGCTTCCTCCTGCCATTTTAAGGGAGGCGTCCCGCACATTTTCGGCCGTTTTGTCCATGGCAGAAAGCGAGGCGATTACAGTCCGTGAGTCTTCATTCTGACTTTCAAGAGAAGTGCGGATTGACTGCACGAGAGAA
>JAFUHS010000042.1 GCA_017468745.1 Treponema sp.
ACGAAGACACAAAGCCAGGCTCAGACCTTCAGAAATACTGGCCAAACGACAAACCACTCACAGTCGAATTCAAAGACTGGGTTTTCGACGGAAAGAAAGTTCAGCCAGAATATAACTAATAATGAACCGGCCTGCTTTTATCTGGCGGGCTGGCAATCCATAAGGCTCTTTAATCCACGGTCTTTCAGACTGTGGATTTTCATATTTTTACTGGAATTTTTATGGCTAAAAATCTTTTTGAGGTAGTACAATCACTTTTTATCCCTTTTTTGATGCTGGGAGTCGTGTGCGCATCAGCGGCTCGTTTTGAAAGGGAAAAAATTTTTCAGAATTTATGGCACTGGTTTTGGAAATCTCTCATAGCTGCGGCAGTTATCGTACTTTTAGTGTCTTTTTTGCGTGAAAAGCGTCTCATAAAATACAATCAGATTAATAATATCCGTCTTTTGTCGGCAAGTATTATTTTCGGACTTGGCTATCTTGTTTTGACCTGCTTGAATTTTATAAGACGACCTGTATTTCTGGCCTTTTCAGGCCTTCTTTTCATTACATGCCAGCTTTTATACACGGTTCCGCCCGTTTTTGCACTTCCATTCCACTTTTTAGGCATGTACGACACATATTTTTCAACGATGTATCTTGCGAAATGCACCGCCTATCTTTTCGGCTGGATTCTGGCGATTTTGACGGCCTGGGCAGTTTTCAAGATTCTCTCACGCTCCAGTGAAAAAGTAAATTCTCTCGTTTTTGCGTCCTTGTATCTTGTAAACACTTTTATATCCTTCGTCGCAATAATCGGAATCATAAACTCATATTACAGACGCAAGATAAAAATTCCTTCGGGACTCAGAAAATCACTCCCCGAACTAATTACTGCGGAAAATTTAGTTTTCTTTCTTGCAGTCATCGTAATATTGGTGCTTGCCCTCCTTTTCTTTATCTATTACACAAAAATTCACGGAGAGTATACAAATCCGGCCGAGCACAGAAAGCTGAAGGCTTTTTCGCGCAGCAACCGCCGGCTGGCAGTTTTCACGCTTTTTCTCTGCATTCTTGTCTGGCTTGACATGACTGTAATCAAAAAAATTGCAAACACGGTGGTGGAACTTTCGCCTTCTGAGGAATTTCAAATTGAAGGAAATGAGATTTTCATTCCTCTGGAGCAGGTTTCTGACGGCCATCTGCACCGCTTCACCTGGACGAACGATGAGGGAAAGGGAATCCGCTTCATCATCGTGCAGAAAAAAGGAACGAGTTTCGGCGTGGGATTCGATGCCTGCGATGTCTGCGGCGATGTAGGCTATTATGAGCGAAAGGATGAAGTTGTCTGTAACAGATGCGATGTCGTCATGAATAAGAGCACAATCGGCTTAAAGGGCGGCTGCAATCCTGTCCCGCTTTTTTCAAGAATCGAAAACGGCGGAATCATAATCCTGACCGACGATTTGCAGAAAGAAGCACACAGGTTTAAAAACTAGGAGCGATTTTATGTTTTTTCGTATGGTAATCCGCGCGCTTGTGCGGCAATGGAAGAAAATGCTGATGATTGCCTTTACGGTGGCCCTTGGCTCGTCCCTTGCCACCGCCATGCTGAACGTTATGTTTGATGTGGGCGACAAGGTGAATCAGGAATTAAAAACTTACGGAGCCAATATCCGTGTCCTTCCCCAGAATGCCAGCATCATGAGCGATATGTACGGAATCGAAAACGAATCTTTTCTTCGGGAAGATGAGCTGGGAAAACTCAAGACGATTTTCTGGGCTTTTAATATAGTTGATTTTTCACCTTATCTTGAAGGAAAGGCAGAACTTAAAGACGGAAGTGAAATCAAACTTACAGGAACCTGGTTCAATCA
>JAFUHS010000043.1 GCA_017468745.1 Treponema sp.
ACCAGCAGCATGGGAACGCTTGCAGTCTGCGCTCCCCTCGTAAAGGAAAGCGCCATTCTTCTTGAAAGCGACCTGCTCTATGACTCAATCGGTCTTTTTGTCCTGCAGAATGAAGAACGGGATAATGTCATTCTCGCCTCAGGAAAAACAAACAGCCATGATGAAGTCTACCTTGAAGTTGACGACAATGGAGTGCTTTGCAATGTGACCAAGGATAAAGGCTCAATAAAAAGTCTTGCAGGGGAACTGACAGGCATTTCAAAAGTGACAAAATCTTTCCTGAACAAGATGGTCGCTTTCTATGACCGCACCCGCACGGAAAACGCAAAGATTGACTATGAAAGGGTATTTTGCCATATCGCTCAGAGCAAAGAGGACGGAGAGCCAATCTTTGTGCGCAAAATCGAATACTACGCATGGACAGAAATTGACGACGAGGCCATGCTTGAGCGGGCAAATAAAGAAATCTACCCGCGCATAAAAGAAAACGAAAGTCTCCGTGCCGTCCGCCGCGAAGTACTCTTGAATCCCGGTCCTTCAACCACCACTGACAGCGTAAAATATGCTCAGGTTGTCGCAGACATATGCCCGCGGGAACTTGAATTCGGCAAGCTTATGGAAGAAGTTGCCACCGGCTTAACGGAAGTATGCGCAGATCCAAACGAATACATCAGCGTTATGTTCGGCTGCTCCGGCACTGGTGCTGACGAAGCCATGGTTTCAAGCCGTGTTCCGCCAGACGGAAAACTTCTCGTTGTGGATAACGGCTCTTACGGTGCCCGCCTTGCAAAAATCGCAGGCGTTTACGGCATCGATATGGATGTGTTCAAATCATCCACCTATGAGCCGATTGACCTTGCCGCCCTTGAAAAACAGATGCAGAGCAAAAAGTACACCACATTTGCAATCGTCTACCATGAAACCACCACAGGTCTTTTGAACCCGCTGGATAAAATCTGCCCCATGGCAAAAAAATACGGCATGACCACAATCTGTGACATTGTCTCAGCTTACGGCGGCATGCCCATTGATTTAGGAAAACTGGGCATTGATTTTGCCACATCAACCTCAAACAAACACATCGGCGGTATGGCAGGAGTGGGCTTTGTCGTCTGCCGCAAATCTGAGCTGCTCAAGCAGAAAGACTGGCCTATGCGCAACTATTACCTGAACATCTACGACCAGTACAAATACTTCCTCGAAACCAAACAGACCCGCTTTACCCCGCCTGTCCAGACCTTCTATGCCCTGCGTCAGGCAATCATCGAAACGAAAGTTGAGACGGTAGAAAAACGCTTTGAACGATTTACCGCCTGCTGGGAAATCCTCGTCAAGGGACTTAAAGAAATCGGCTTGAAAATGCTGGTTAAAGAGGAATTCCAGAGCCATTTCATAACGGCAATCTTGATTCCAGAAACGCCAAAGTACAATTTCAATGAATTGCACGATTACGCGCGGACTTTCGGCTTTACAATTTATCCTGGAAAGCTGGGTAACATTGACACCTTCCGCATCGCAAACATGGGCGACATCAAGCCTGAGGAAATGACGCATTTTGTCTGCGTTTTACGGGACTACATGCACTCAATCGGTGTATGTTAATTATAAATTTGAGGAGATTTGATGAAAGTCGCTATCGTGCATGACTGGCTGACAAATTACGGCGGTGCTGAAACATTCGTGGAGCTTTGGCTCAGAATGTATCCGAATGCAGACATTTACACGCTGGTCTACGACAAAAAAAAGATGAAAGGTCACTTTGAAGGGGTAAAAATTTATACATCTTCACTGCAAAAGTTACCTTTTGCGACCAAAATTTACACAAAACTCCTCAAATTCATGCCAAAAGCTTTTGAATCATTTGACCTTTCCGGTTACGATTTGGTTCTCTGCTCATCTTCCAGCTGCGCAAAAGGAGTAATCGTACCTCCCCACATTCCTCAAGTGGCCTATATTCATACTCCCATGCGCTATGCCTGGGACTTGTATTTTGACTACAAAAAACGAAGTGGTCGTCTCACCAGATTTTTCATGGACAAATGGATGGGAAGTATCCGTCTATGGGACTATGCCTCATCACAGAGAATCGATACAATCGTCGCAAATTCATACTACATAGCCCGCAGAATCGAAAAATTCTGGAATCGAAAAGCAACAGTGATTTACTCGCCCCTAAATCACAGGCGATTTTTTCCAGCAGAAAAACCGCATCACGAAGATTTTTATGTAGCATTTTCTCGTCTCGTTCCATATAAGCGTGTCGATTTAGCCATTTCTGCAATCAAAGGAAGCGGACGAAAACTCGTCGTTATTGGCGGCGGTTCAGAATCAGAAAAATTGAAAGAATTGGCGGCAGGTGATAACAATATCACTTTTACCGGCAGAGTCAGTGATGAAGTGCTCCGAGGATATTTACAGACTTGCCGAGCCTTGATTTTCTGTGCCGAGGAAGATTTTGGTCTGACTCCGCTGGAAACTCAGGCCTGTGGTCGCCCGGTCATTGCTTTCGGTCGCGGGGGAGCAACTGAAACCGTAATTGACGGAAAAACAGGAATTTTCTTTGAAAAGCAAACAGCCGAATCTGTCAAAGAAGCAATCATCCGCTTTGAGGAAATGGATAATAAAAATTGCTTTGATACCGAAACAATCTCTGCCCATGCACGCTCTTTCACAGAAGAACGATTTCAAAAAGAATTTACAGCCATCGTAGAAAAAACCCGACAAAAAATATGCAATAAAAACTTTGAAACGAGGTAAAAAACAATCGTAATTTCAAAAATATCGTGTATAATATAAGTATGGAGGCTGCATTATGAGAAGAATTGCGATTGTACATGACTGGCTTGTAGAATACGGTGACAAGGAACGCGTCGTAGAAGAATTGCTGAAAATATACCCAGAAGCAGACATCTTCACGCTTGTCTACGATGAAAAAAAAGTAGGTAAGATTTTTCCCAAAGACCATGTAAAAGTCTCATATCTGCAAAAGCTTCCCTTCGCCACAAAAATATATAAAAAACTTTTGCTTTTCATGCCAAAAGCATTCGAGTCTTTTGATTTTTCAAATTATAAGCTTGTAATCTGCTCTTCTTCCTCTTGCGCAAAAGGTGTGATTACGCCTCCTCTTGTTCCTCATATCGCATACATTCACACACCTATGCGCTATGCCTGGGACAAATATTTTGATTACCGAAATAACAGCAGCCGCATTACAAAATTTTTTATGGGCAAATGGATGGGGAAAATCCGCCAG
The DNA here is from genome assembly GCA_017468745.1 of Treponema sp. Classification (GTDB taxonomy): domain Bacteria; phylum Spirochaetota; class Spirochaetia; order Treponematales; family Treponemataceae; genus Treponema_D. Next base: position 3,254 of record JAFUHS010000043.1, read on the forward strand.
TGGGATTTTATTTCAAGCCAGAGAGTCGATACTTTTATTGCGACATCTAACTATATTTCACGCAGAATTAAAAAATATTGGCATCGTGAATCAGATGTTATTTATCCACCAGTAAATGCAAAAGATTTACAGCCAAATGGAAAAGCAGCCGAGGATTTTTTCCTTATAATCAGTGATTTGCTTTCCTATAAAAAAGTGGATCTTGCAATTCAAGCCTGCGGCAATCTAAAAAAGAATCTCGTAGTCATCGGTTCAGGATCACAAAAACGAAAACTCAAAAAACTTGCCTCAAAGTACAAAGATGTCAAAATCACCTTCACAGGTCGTCTTCGTGACGATGAAGTCCGTGATTATCTGCAGCGTTGCCGAGCCCTAATTTTCTGCGCCGAAGAAGATTTCGGTATCATTCCGGTAGAAGCTCAGGCCTGCGGGCGACCAGTCATCGCATTCGGCAAGGGTGGTGTACTAGAAACAGTCGTCAACGGAAAAACAGGTACTTTCTTTGCCCACGCCACTCCAGACTCTGTAGAACGAGCTATCCACCGCTTTGAAGAACTGGAAGCTCACGGTTCTTTTGACAGCACTTTTATCGCTAATCACGCAAAAGAATTCTCTCGGGAACGATTTGCCCGCGAAATAAAAGAGGCAATTGACAACACTATTATTAAACTCGATGAGGAAACCAGCAAAAAACAATGAAAAAGATTGCTATTGATTGCCGGATGTGCGGAAAAAGCGGAATCGGAGCTTTTATCGACGGAATCCTTCCCTATATTCTGGCTACAGATAACGAATTCTTGCTTCTCGGACTTGATAAGGGGCACATTCCGCCGACAATTCCAGATTCAATTTCAGCTACTAAAAATATTTTTTTTCTTCCCTGTGATATTTCTCCATTTTCCTTTAAGGAAACATTTTTCTTTCCAAAAGAAATCAAAAGTCAAATCAACGATTGCGATGCCTTTATCTCGCCCTATTGCAATATTCCTTCCGGCATTAAAATTCCAGTTTTCTCCACAATACATGATGTCGTATTCCTTGATGTTAAGCTTGCAGGCAGGCTCGGCACTCTTGCGCGAAAAATCTTTTACAAACACGCAGTCAATAAATCAAAGGCAATTTTCACAGTTTCAGAATTCAGCAGGGAAAGAATTATAAAACATTTGCACTGTAAAAAGCCCGTTCATGTCGTTTATTCAAGTGTTCCAGAGTATTTGCAGGATCCAATCCTTCCCCTTCCCCAAAAAACTAATACAATTATATTCATAGGCAATATCAAGTATCATAAGGGATTGCACACACTGATTCCCGCATTTGAGTCATTCCGAAATGAATGCAAGAAATCATACAAGGCAATTCCGAAATTACTCATTCTAGGCGAAAAGAATAATTTCCGAACACAGGATAAGAATCTTTGTGAGCTTGAGAAGGCCGATGGCATTGATTTTACAGGCTTTGTCACAAATGAAAGACTAAAACTTCTTCTTTCTGAAGCCAAGATTCTAGTTCAGCCCTCTCTCTATGAAGGATTCGGGCTGCCTCCACTTGAAGCACTATCCTGCGGTACAAAAGCTATAGTTTCTGATATACCCGTTTTCAAAGAAGTTTATGAAGGTCTTCCTGTCACATTCTTCCGCACAGAAGATTCAGATGACCTTGCAAAAAAGCTCTTTCAATTATGGTGTGAAGAAAAGCCAATTCCGCCTACAAAAAACAAATATTCATTTAAAAGAACCGCAAACGCAATGCTTTCTATAATAGACAATTGACCGCTATTTGTTGTACAATGACTTGACATGACAAACGAAGAATATAGGAAGTTTTTTAAGAAGAATTTCTGGCGCACAAGTTCATTTACCTCTGGAGCAGCATTTATGATTGTCGATGCCATCGTCGTCATGCTCTGTATTGGAATTTCTTTCTTTATTATAAATCTCATAAATCATTCATGGATTAATTTCCGCTCTTTTGTTAACTATTGGGTTTATCTTCCTCCAATGATGGCCGTCTTTTATGCAGCCGGCTTATATCCCGGGCTAGTTTATCCACCAGCAGACGAAGTCAAAAAGTTCGGAATCTGTTCATTTTTCGTCTTTGTCGGTATAGCCCTTTCAATTACAGTTGAGGATGCTGATGACAAGCTGCCTCTTATTGTCGCTTTAATTCTCGCAACCCCATTTGCGCTTATTCTTCTACCAGCTGCCAGAGAAGTTGCCCGCACAGTTTTCTCTAAGCAAAAATGGTTCGGAGTTCCGGCTGTAATCTATGTTTCAGGAAATTCTGGTGATGTAATAATAAAGCGTCTTTTAAATCGCCCTGATTTAGGATACAAGCCTGGCATGATTGTAGACAGCAAGGCTCTCATTCCAGGCGAAAAGTTCGGAATTCCCGTATATCCCCCGGCGGATGACACATTTGCATTAGTCAAATCTTTTGGAATAAAGGTTGCGATTCTCTGTGATTATGACCGCGACACCACATACATCAATTCCTATTATCGTTATACGATTCAAGTTCCAAGAATCAACGATGTCTCAACCATCAGCACAAATGTCAGGGATTTTGGCGGAATTTTAGGATTTTCATCAACCCACAATCTTACAAAACGACTCAGTCTCTTCTGGAAGCGTTTTATCGATATTTTACTCCTTCTCCTATCTTCTCCCCTTACGATTCCAGTCGTACTCATAGTTACGCTTTTAATAAAAGTTACAAGTCCGGGGCCGGTTTTCTACGGTCATAAACGCACTGGCAAGAATGGCAAGGAATTCAAATGCTGGAAATTCCGCTCAATGGTCATTGATGCAGACAAACAGCTCGAAAAAATCCTCGCTGAAAATCCCGAAATGCGTGCTGAATGGGAAAAAGACCGTAAATTTACTAATGATCCCCGCGTTACAAAAATCGGAAAGATTCTACGCAAAACAAGCATAGATGAAATCCCTCAGTTCTTTAATATTCTCACTGGTGAAATGAGTTTTGTCGGTCCACGGCCTGTCACGGAACCCGAACTTGCAAAATACGGCAAAAAAGCAGAATTCATACTTTCTGTTAAGCCTGGTTTAAGCGGCATGTGGCAGATTTCCGGCCGAAGCGATACAGGATACGAAGAGAGGGTCACCCTTGATTCATACTACATCCAAAACTGGTCTGTCTGGCTCGACATCTGGATTATAATAAAAACAGTCGCTGTTGTTCTCAGGGGAAAAGGTGCGTATTAAACTGCAACGGAAAACTGAAAATTGTTTCTAAATGAGAATGCGTTTTTTTTACGAAGATTTTTTCTCAAAAGTTTTTTCCTTCTGCTGATTTTCCCTCTCTTTTCGGAGCGTTACAAAATCTCAGAAACAAATTATACCCTTGAAAAAACACGGGAAGAGGATTTACGCAGAAGTGTTTTTATTGATACAAACAGAATTTTTGAAAACGAAGAAGAATTTGCTGCCTACATAGCCGACTTAAAACAAAGGCTCATGAATACAAGGGCCTTTGATACCGTTGAGCTGACTATAAAAAGTGAATCTTCCGAAACAAATGAAGAAAACAGCGCTGACACACAAGAAATAAACGAAAGCTCACCAGAAAACAATAAGATAAAACAAGTCTCCCTTGCCATAGAATGTCATGATACAAAATCACTTCTTATCCTTCCCTATCCTAAGTATGATTCAAACAATGGTTTCATTTTTAAGATTAAAGTAAAAGATGTTAATTTTTTTGGCACCATGAATACTATGAATGCAGGAGCATTTATTGGTCTAAAAGAAGATGTAAAGACAGGTGAGCAAAATCTAACTTTTGGAACTGAATTCAACTACAGCTACCCCTTTCAAGCAGGTCCTTTTAAATGTTCATGGAACAACAGCTTAGAATTAGAATACACCAGCGGAGTTAAGCTTTTGGAATTCTGGAGTGGAAGCGGATTTACCTTTGAGCTACCTTTTAACCGCTTTTCCTTGGTTTATAACATAAGCGAGCACGCAAACCGAGACAGTGAATATGACGAATTTGACGATACACTTCATTTTACGACAGACAGCACATTTTCTATTCCTGTAAAATTATTTGATATAGACAATTGGGGAGCTATTTTTTGGACACCATTCGTGAGCGGAAAAGTCAGCTATGACAATGATGGAATCAACATAAAAAACGATGATTTGGCAAGCCCTGTTCTCTCGGTCGGACAAAGCATATCAACAAACAGAATCAACTGGTACGGAAATTTCAGGCAAGGTCTATATGCACAAATTGGCCATTCTCTAGGCTATGATTTTATGCAGGAAGAAATTGAACCGCGCGTATTTGCAGAAATTCAAGCATTCAAAGCCTTTAAATACGCGGGTATAAACACCAGAATTTCAGTATTTGCATCAAATTCAAATAGAAATCTAATTTCAGATAAGATTCGTGGTGTCAGAGACAAGCAGACTTATGCTAATTCACGCCACAAAGCACTAAAAACACCTAGTGCCTTAGTCCTCAATTTAGACCTCCCCATTCACTTGATTACGACGCATTGGCTTGATTGGTCAAACTCGCTTTTCGGAGAAGATTCCTGGTTTTCACGAACCTTCGCATGGACAGATAAATTCAATTTTGAGCTGCAAGTGTCTCCTTTTTTCGACATCGCGCTCACTAAGAATGAAGTTACTGGCCGTCTATTTGCTTTTGAAGATGGCTGGTACACAGGCGGAATAGAATTTCTGCTTTTTCCAGAACGATGGAAAGGAATCGTCATGAGAGCCAGTTTAGGAATTGATTTAGGCCGAGCCTTCATCTCTGAGAAATACCCGGATAAAATCGACATGAGCTGGCGTGAAAGTATAAAAAAATACGAGATTTTCGCAGGAATCGGACTTCACTATTAATTTCTAACGGACAATACTTGCACGAGCCGCAGCACGAGTATAAGCATCCGGTGAATTAGCAGCTATAATCTCCAGCATCGCATTCGCATAGATAATATCTCCACGAAATGAAACTTTTTTGCAATAAGCGATAAGAATATCCCAAAAGTGATTATTCGCACACCATGTACAAATATCATCATATTCGCTGATTTTTTTTAGAAAGCCAGAAAGGCCTGTATATTCATAGCTGGCATCACGCTCAGAAATGGAATCAAAAATATGACTGAAGGATTCTACCGCAGCAAGAGCCGATGCGAAGAGTGAATTCTCGATTTCTTTCTCCTCTTCAAAAATAACACTGATATTATAAAGGGCATTTAGTGTTTTAGGAGAAGATACGCGGAATAAATCAAAAAACCTGTCAACATTTATTGTTTTATCCGCATCAATAATTTTGAGCATTGCCCGGCGGAGCACAAAGTCTTTGTAATGACTGTCGTTATCAAGAATAAGCAAAAGAGCCTGCTTGTATTTTTCATTTTCTTTCTGATGCCTGAACAAATCTGCCATTTCATAAAGAATATCATAAAGCTGATCAGGAATATCCAAGAAAGAACTCGCCAAGCGAGCCTTTTCATAAAAATCTATCGCTGTCTTGTACTCACCTTCCAAGCGGTACAGTTTCCCTATTAAAAAATCAGCCTCCGGATAAACACGCTTTTCTTCAACCCAATCTTCCATTTTATGAACAGAATATTGGAAGAATTTTTCGCCATAAAGACTCAAATAATTATTAATAATCGAAATAGCTTCTGTTTGGTCGCGTTCCTTCAAAACTTCAAGAACTGAATCAAAAGAATCTCCGGCACGGCGTACTGCAAGAGGAGAAAGAGCCACATCCAAAATATATACTTCATAGTCACTTTCAGCGACACGATTTGCTTTCGCTTTATTCGCAAGATTCATTGCCTTTGCGAAATCGCCATTATCAAAAGCAAACTGCGCATTCTGAAGAATACGCCAGGAATACTCACTTGACTCAGGCTTTTTCGGAACAATCTGGGCGAAAAGAGAAAAAGACAAAAGCAAAAATGCTGAAAGAATTAATTTTTTCATAAAAATGCTGATTCCTTGCTCAGAAAATGCGCTGTACAGACTTTGCAACATTTCCATAAATACATTATCGGCATCTTTTTCATCAACCGTTCGTACAATTTCGCCTTTTTTGAAAATAATTGCCTTGCCCCCAGCTCCTGCGATTCCGATATCAGCGTGTTTTCCCTCACCGGGACCATTCACCACGCAGCCCATGACGGCCACGGTGATGTTTTTCTTCATTGAAAGGAGCCTGTTCTGCCAGCGATCCATAAAGGCGTGGACATCAAAGCCCTGACGGCCGCATCTAGGACAGCTTACAAGGGTCACTCCCCCCTGCCTCTTTCCGCACTCACGCAAAATCTCAAGGCCAGTGATTACCTCGTTTTCAGGAGCGGAAGAAAGGGAAACGCGAATCGTAGAGCCGATTCCCTCATTCAAAAGATGGCTGAAAGCAAGGGTAGATTTTACGACACCCGTGATTAAAGGCCCGGCTTCCGTAACGCCCACATGAAGGGGAATATTGTATTTTGATGCAAAGTCCTCGTTGGCTTCGATTGTCTCAGCGACGGAACTTGCCTTCATGCTCACGACGAACTGGTCAAAATTAAGCTCGTCAAAAACGGCAGATTCACGGGCCGCAGTCTCACTCAAAGCCACAGCCCGGCTCATTTTGCCGGACTCGACACTTTCCCTCAAATCATGGGGAAGAGAGCCGGAATTTACGCCGATTCGGATAGCAACGCCCTTTTCCCTGCAGCCATTGACTACAGCCTCAACACGGTCGCGGGCACCGATATTGCCAGGATTGATTCGGATAGCGGCGACAGGCCCTTCAAGGCATTTTAAGGCCAGACGGTAATCAAAGTGAATGTCCGCAACCAGAGGCATGGAAGTAGATTTACATATTTCGATGAAACTTTCCGCGCTTTCCATGTCAGGAACTGCAAAACGGATAATGTCACAGCCAAGCATTTTCAGCGAGGCGATTTTATTCCTTATTTCCTCAAGTTTTTCAGGATTATCCTTTACGCCGATAATCCCCTCTTTCCACATAGTCTGAATCGTTACAGGATTTGCGCCGCCAACAATGATTTTATCCACATTCTCAAATCCCCCAACAGTAACTTCGCGGGGAGAATAAAATTTCTTTTCCATAATATTATTATACTACAGCAAAAGAAAAAAATCATCTATGCCAGACTTTCTGAACGAGCCAGCGCCAGAAAATCCACTTAAGCAAAAAAAAATAGCGGCTGGAGTCGGGGTTCTGGCGAAATCTCGCCATTCGCAGCACAGCTGCTCGGAGACTCGCTAAAAACTTGCCTCGCAAGTTTTTGCCCTGCTTCGCAGTGCCGCTCCCTATGAACTTGTTCACCTCAAATCCTATGCCAGTTTTTGAAATGATACAGTGTGACATAAGCCCGAAAATGCAAAAAAAAATGACGGCTGGAGTTGGGGTTGCGACAAAAACTCGCTTGAACTTGTTCACCGCGAGTTTTATGGCGCGTTCCCAACGGGAAGCCGTCATTTTTTTTGTGTTATCCGATTAATTCTAGCACTGAATCATTCCGAATACCATTGCGAAGAGCGCTACAGTTTCACAAAGACCGACGACCATGATGTAGTTAGAGAAACCTTTTCCTGTCTCACCGAGAGCGTCAGAGCCTGCTGCACCAGCTTTTCCCTGTGCGATAGCAGAGAAACACATTGCAAGACCAGCCGCAATACCAAGACCGAGGAAGAAGAGCGGATTCTCAGCGATTTTTGAAGATCCTGCCATCTGCTGCATGAGAAGGAAGCCGTAGATTGTCTGTGTAAGTGGAGCACCTGCGAAGACAGTCAAGATGAATGGAGCCGGTTTATTTGCCATAAAACAGCGTTTCCATGCACCAATTGCGCCCTGTCCGGCGATTCCGATACCGATTGCTGAGCCAATAGCCGCAATACCCATTACAAGACCTGCACCAATCATTCCAAAATTCATATTTTTCTCCTATG
>JAFUHS010000044.1 GCA_017468745.1 Treponema sp.
AATTCGTGCATGTAATTCATGACGGCTTCATCGTTCCCTGCGACCACAGCTCATGTCATGGCAAAAAGTGCACAGACGCTGTAGACAAAAGCCGAGGCCGAGCCAAGGGCGACAAGAGTATCCATAGTGGGTGCTCTGTGCAGAAGAGACTTGAATCCGCTCACAAAGAATTTCTGGTTTATAATCATGACGATTGCAGAAAGCAAAAGCTGGACTAAGCCCATCGCCACATGATTTCCGTCGAAAAAAGAAGGCAGCGGCCAATTCCACATCATGTGCCCCATGGAGACATACATGAGCGGAATCAAAAATATAATAGAAGAAAAAAGCCTTTTTATGAGGATGGGGCTTTCCCGGTCGCGAAGACTGTCTTCGGCACTTGCAGACTTCCCGCCTTGCCCGCCGGAGACGCTTGAAATGAGTGAAGAAGAATCTGATTTTGCCTGAGATTTCAGGCTGGCTCCGTAGCCCGCATTGACCACGGCTTCAATAATTGCCTCGTCGCTGGCATTTCCTTCGATTCCCATGGAATTTGTCAGAAGACTCACCGAGCAGCTTGTTACACCCGCCACCTTTGAGACCGCCTTTTCCACACGAGCCGAACAAGCCGCGCAGCTCATTCCTGTTACATTAAATTGCTTCATAATTTTTCCTGACTGTTTATGCTATAAATATAATGAAAAATTTCCTTTTCGACAGTGATTTAGTCACATTGAAAGGAATTTATTAGAGCTGTTCGGAAAATTCGCTCCTTTCGAGTCTGGCTTTTTGTGAACAGTCCTATTCCTCAACTTTGATAAAACCTCTTACCATACCCATCCAGCATGTGTACTGGAAAGTTCCGGCTTTTTCCGGAGTGAATTCAATCACATTCCTGCCATAGCCCATTTCATAGGCAAAACCGAAATCCGGGAAAAGCATCTTGTAGTTACAGCCGTTGAGGGCATTTTCAGAGGCTTCAATTTCCCAATGAAGTGGAATTCCTTTTTTCACGGTGATTGAAGGATAACGGTAGGGATTGAGGGTGGATTTTACGATTTGTTTTCCGTCCAAGACTTCAATCTTATTTCCGTCTGCTGATTTTTCTTCACTTTTAGGACTGGATTTCTGTTCCATATCCTGCGATACGAGTTTTTTTTCTCCGCCCGAAAGTTTCTCACCGCTAAAGCTCCATCCGCCCAAGGCAAAGCCCTGGGACGTCATAGAGAGAGCCATGACAACGACGAGTACCGCTCCGGTTTTCATAACGACCTCCTTATATTTTTTTCCAAGAACTGAGACAAAAGAGCCAAGAGCAAGCATAAGCGGCAGGGTTCCAAGGCTGAAAGCAAGCATGGAAAGTGCGCCTGAAAGAGGATTTGCCGCTGCCAGTGAGACAATCCACATAGCCTGCAAAGGACCGCAGGGCATAAATCCGTTTAAAAATCCGACGATAAAAGGTCTTGCATTCTTGACCTGAGCCGAAGAGACTTTCCCTGCAAGAAAAGCCGGCAAGTGCGGTGTGAATCGGCGCAGAAAAGGGAAAATTCCTAAAAGTGAGATTCCCATAAAAAGCATGAAAAGGCCTGCTATAATCTTCAAGATTCCCTGCAGTGAAAACGAAAGGGCAAGTCCGTCAGATTTTCCTCCGCCAAGAAAAAATCCTGCCGTACCGAGCACAAGCCCAATCAGCGTGTAAGAAGCCAGCCGCCCCAAATTGTAAAAAAGCGTCGGAAAAACGCCCCTGTCGCCAGACTTACCCTGATTTTTTTGCAGACTTTGGGATAAATTTATTCCCCCGCACATTGCCAGGCAATGCACTGATGTTAAAAGACCGGTCACAAACAAAAGTCCGTAGCTCATTTTTGACGAGGCAATAGAAGAGGGAACCAGAATGTTCAGCAGCCCTGTTTTTTGTAAAATCAGAAAAAGAAGGGCGATAAGAGCAAGATAGAAAATTCCTGAAAAAAGCCGCCTTTTACCCTGATTTTCAAGCACTTTGTAACCGAGATTTTCAATTTCCTGCTTTATTTCCTTAAGGCTGATAAGTTTTTCGTCAAGACAAAGCTCTGCCTCTCCTTTTTCCCAGCTTACCTTTGCGCTTAAGACCCCTTTGAGCTTTTTCAGCCGGCTCTCGATTTTTGTCTGGCAGTTAATGCAAGTCATTCCGCCAATCTGAATCCTTGTTTTAGCGGTATTCATAATATCTCCTAAAAAAACGGATAAAACATTATTGCACACAATTGAAGTATTACCTATTAAACAACTAGGTGGTACAAAGGATACAGATTTTATACTTAAAATGATAAGTCCTTGCTGTCATCAAGAAAGATATTTCTGTGATTTATACTACTTCATCTATGGCGTTGCCTGCCTTGCGCCAGGCCGCTATGTCCGCCCTTCGCTAACCGCTCATACCGCTTTGCGGTACTTCGGGGCTCCCAGCGCTAACGCAGGGGTTTTGCAGGCCACGCCGGTGCTTTCGGCTGCTTTGCTGCCGTGGGCTGCTTTTTGTTTTTTGCCCCTTTCTTTGAGCCTGCTCCGTCATCTGCAAAGTCTGCTTTAAGGTAAAAGTTTTCTATGGGCTGGTAGCCAAGAGGAGCGACAAGTTCATTCCAGTTTTTCGGGAGCTTTATTTCCGTGGTAACGAAGCCGCCGCCCGGCATGACCTGAATCTTGTTGCGGTTTGCGTCGCCTGTGACCAAGAAAGCCGTGTCCCCCTTGTTCATGGTGGCGATTGTCATAATTTCATCTTCTTTCACAATCGGTTTGAGCCATTCGGGAGTTGGAGTCATTTTTGCCTGCTCAGCCTCATCTTTTGAAAGCATATCATAATGCTGGTCAAAAGTCCTTCTTTTATACTGCTGGCTTCCGGTGTTTGCCCAGTAATGGGCGTAGGTGCGAAGGGCCAGAGGGCGGCGGGCAGTCTCAATCAAAGCGTCTTCCAAATCCGATTTTGTCTGGTATTCCTTCGCCAAATCCCGCGCCAC
>JAFUHS010000045.1 GCA_017468745.1 Treponema sp.
ACAAGCCGCGATGATTACGATGTCAACGTCAGCGTATTTTGAAGTGGTGTGCTGCAATACTGTTTTACCGGCACCGAATGGGCCAGGAATACAGTATGTACCGCCGCGGGCAACCGGGAAGAATGTGTCGATAAGGCGAACCTTTGTGACCATTGTTTCGGTTGGAGCCAATCGCTCTGCATAGCAGTTTACGGCACGCTTGACCGGCCATTTGAATGAGAGGCCGATTTCAACATCGTTGCCCTTTTCGTCTGTAAGGACGGCAATCTTGTCTTTGAGGGTGTAAGAACCCTTTTCTTTGATAGATTTTACCGTGTATGTGCCAAGCAGATAGAATGGCACAAAGATTTTGTGGGTGAACGGTCCTTCTGGAACAGTTCCCACATATTCACCGGCCTTGAGGACATCGCCCGCCTTTGCAGTCGGTGTGAATTCCCACTGTTTTTCTTTGTCGAGAGGGTCAACATAAATACCCTTCTCAAGGAACCAGCCTGCCTTTTCTGCAAGCAATGGAAGCGGGTTCTGCAAACCGTCGTAAACCTGTCCCAAAAGACCCGGTCCCAGTTCTGCAGAAAGAAGGTCGCCTGTGAATTCAACAACATCACCCGCCTTGATTCCTTTTGTCATTTCGTAGACCTGAAGCTGAGCTACATTTCCGCGGATACGGATAACTTCGCTCTTTAAGCTTGAGTCTTCTACTTTTACATAGGCAACTTCGTTCATAGAAACAGTTCCGTCAAATTCGACAGAAACCATGTTTCCATTAACGCCGACTACCTTTCCTTTTGTATCCGTCATTTAATTCTCCATTATTTATCTTCAAGAATCCTTGTGTAAATCTTCTTGTAAGAAGCCATGCCTTTTGCCTCATCGAATTTTTTCATTCGTTCGGCAAGCCGCAGTTTGAGACCGTAACTGAATACGGAATCAAGCGAAAACCCGTCTGTTGGACGCATACTTTCTATGACAGAGAGCCTGTACTGATTGAGGTAAAGTTCTGCCGACAAGGGGCTGTCCATACCGCTTGCAGTACGAGCCGCCTGAACAGCGTCAGGAGCAATTGACTCGTTGCCGGTACTGAACTTCTTTTTCATGCGAAGGGCACGGATTGAAGCCAGTGCAAGCCTGAGGCTTTTTTCTTTGTAGTTCCATTCGTCAACAAAAGAAGAGCCTGTCTTAGAATCTTCCAGCGGTGGTTCAAGAGAAAGACCGTCAAGAATCTTCATTTCATTTTTGTTAAGAAAGCGTGAACAGAGGTCATAATATCGTTCATAAGTAATTGGAATCGCCTTGTCTTCCCCCACGGAAAAACCCGGAAGCTGGGACATAAGGTAATATTGATTACTCATACTCTACCTCCACTCAAGTCCTACTCGCTTTTGCCTGCTTCTTTCATGATTTGGGCAACGCGTGGATTCAAGTATGTGCTGAAAAGCTCAGCAACTGCTTCCGCAGAGAAATCGTAGAAAGCAGCACCGTCTTTTACGCCGATGCGGAAACCTGAGCCAATGGAATTGTCAACTTTTAAAGTGAGTCCCTTTGAGATTTCGGCTTTAAGGGCGGCCTTGAGATTTGATTCGAGAGAAGCCAAATCCTTTTCGTTCAGAAGAACTGAAACTTCGCTTGCCTCTGTATTTGCAGTCCAAGCCTTAACCGTCTCAGGGATAAGTTTTGAAAGCAAGTCAGAAGAATAAGCCTTTTCTGATTCTGCGGTGATGATTGCAGAAAGTTCTTTTGTGATTGAGTCACGGAATGAAAGCACGAGATTTCGGCTTGCCTGACGGATTGCGTCCTCACTAGCCTTTTCCATGCGTGCTGTTTCATCTTTTGCTGCTTTGATGATTTTTTCTGCTTCTTCTTTCGCATTAGCGATGATTTTCTCGGCTTCGCTTTGAGCCTGAGCTTTTACTTCAGAAGCAGATTTTTCGGCAGCTGCGACACCGTCTTTTTTAATCTTATCGATTAAATCCTGTACCTGGATGTCCATGCAAACCTCGCTTAATTAAGATAAATTATTCTTAAAGTATAATCCATTTTGGCTGAATTGCAAACAAAATTCTAAAATAATAAACGAAAAAATTTTTCAAAGAAAATTGACCGGAGAATAAGATTGGCCGGCAAAAGAACTTGACTCTCCCTGCGGATTTTGATATTATAGTATAATAATCGATTATTTTTATAGGGAGGCTAGAAATGGCTGGTGCATCAAAGAACTCTCGTACTACCGTTGCAACACAGAAATTCACCTGCACATGCGGTGGCGAAGTTGAAATGAAAACAAAGCTCGAAAACGGCAGACTCAAGAACTACGCTGAATGTCAGAAATGCAAGCGTACAGAGAGACGACCAAAAGATTTCAAATAATAGATAATTCTATCAGAAATCTTTAAAACATAAAATCCCCGTCCTTCATTAGTGCACTTTGAGGGACGGGGATTTTTATTTGCAAAAATCTTTAGACTTTATTTCAGCACTCCTGTAGCCGCCATAATTGAGAGCGTTGAGGCAAGGATAGAAAGAATGGTAACAACAGCCGGCGAATACTGATTAAAATAGTAAAGCGTGCTGTTTGTCTTTGCCGTAATCGTACATTCAGGCGTAATAAAATCCTCTTTTGAAAGTTCATTGCCCTTTATATCATAAATTTCAACAGCTTCCCTTGCGTTTTTTGATTTGTCAAAACCGCCGGCAAGACCAATATAATAGTCCCAGGTTCTGTCAGGAATATAGGGATAACGGCCGGGCTTTACAACGGAGCCTGCGACAGAAACGAAATACTGACGGAAAGGAATTATAAGCGTATCGTTGGCTTTAATCTCAACATTTGCATAATAAGAAGCGTCATAAAGCATGGGATTCAAGTTCAAAGGTATCGTAGATGTGCTGCGGATGATGTAGGCATTTGCCAAATCCGACTCAGCCGTAAAGAGCCATTTATTTCTTCTGGCAAAATACGCATAATCCTCACCAACATTGAATGCGCACACAATTTTTGTCGACACATCAAGACCGGTAGCGTCAGGACCAGAGGCAAGATCTCCACCTTTTATAGCACCTTCAACAAAGACGACCGGACTCAAATCAGAATAACTTGACACATAAACACTATCATAGCATTTTAACTCAAAATTATCTGATAGGCTCGTCTGATTTAAATATGACTTTTCGCCTGCCCCTTCCCTGCCTGTAACTCTTCGGTATAATTCGATTCGGGAAATATCCGCCAGAGGTGCCAGTCCACCGCCATAAACTTCGATAAGCTCCTTCAGGTTCTCGCCTTCAAGCAATTCGTATTCACCAGGCCGCTCAACAGCTCCCGTAACGGAGACTTTTCGCTCAATCCGGCTTATAATGATTTTGTCGCCGGGACGGAGAAAAGGATTCTGAGACAAATCAGCCTTTCTGTCCGCCAGAAACAAATCGTAGGTTTTTGTGCTTCCGTCCATACTCTCAATCGTTATATTTCGTCTGGACGCATAGGCGGTAAGCTCATTGCTCAAAAAAACTGACAGGCGGGTCAATGCCCAGGCATTTCTTTCTATGGTTTTGTTTACTTCGCCAGATATACTTACCAAAAAAGTTGAGGGTGAAGTAAGCACGAACTGGACGCCTGCCATGGGATAATTCCTGAGGACAAGAGACTCAATCTGAGACTTTAACTGAAGATAAGTAAGGCCGGCACAATTGATGACACCGAGATTTGCGACACGAATCTTATAGGTTGAATCCACTGGAATCGTGTAGCGGACTGGGGTTCCGCCGGCAGCAAAGGCAAGGGTGTAGACATCGCCGGCCGTAACAGGATAATAGGAAACTGACATGGCAAGCTGCGCGTCAGGCAGTTTCGTTACATCAGAAGCAACAGGATCATCCCTTTTATCCATATTTTCAGCGACATTCTGACTAGCACCGTCCAAAGTCTGCGCATTCAAAAAAAACGAAGCTGAAAAGAATAAAAGAGCAAAAAGATTTTTAATTATTTTCATTATTTATGTTAACCTTTTAAGATTTTTTTTTGAGATTAAGCTTCTTTACAGCTTCTGGATCATTCTTAATATTTTTCCAGGCATTAAGAGCAAAGGCAAGGAAAACCGACATAAAGAAAGCAGCAAATGCAATAATAATACATAATTTTCCACGACTTGGACCTGACTTCATATCAGGGATTTCAGGACGCTCAAGTATTTGAAAAATCGGTGTCTCACTCTGCATCTGGACTTTCAGAAGCTCATACTGGGTTTTTAACTGGGTATACACTTGCTTTTGCGCCTCAAGTTCAAGCTGAAGACGGGCGGATCCTGTCGTAATAGACGGAATGTCCCAGGCATTGCTTCCATATCCAACGCTGGCACCAAGTTTTTTAACTTCCTTTTCAATCCGCAAAATCTCATTGTAGCTGGACTGAATGTTCCGCTCAAGATTTTCTTTTTGGATTTTGTTATTATCAAGACCTAACTCATCGAATTTGTTACTCATCCAGTCAACTACATAATTGACCACAGCCTGAGCAAATTCAGGATTTATATCTGTGAAAGAAACCTTGAAAATCCCCGTTTCTTCATCGTAGGATGCCGAAAGCACTTTTTTTAAGATTTTACGGCTATTCGCCCGAACATGCTCTTCAATCTGGTATTTTTCAATCAGCTTAAACTCATCAGTGACAGAATCAAGCAAAGCATTTGAAGAAGCCAGATACACTGCAAGAGAAGCATTCGACGCTCCCCCACCAACACTCACCCCCGCAAGGCTGGCCAGACTGCCAAGACCAGAAGAGGACAAGGCGGCAGAAAGACCGCCGCCGCCAGAAGAGTTTTCTTTTATGAGCATCTGGGCACTTGGCGTAAATGTATTGGGAAGAGGAGATTCTTCAGCAGGCATTATAATGGATATAATTGAAAACACAACAGCAAAAATCATAGCCAATACGGTGATGACAATAATCATCAGTTTGTAATGCAAAAGAACAGCAAACAAATCGATTAAGGAAATCTCATCATCCTGATGTAACTGTACATTTTCTTCCATAAAAAAATAGCACTCCGCTTTCAAATTTTTCGTCGATTTCAAAACTATATCAGATTAAGACTTATCTTGCAAGAACGACCAAAAACAAAGAAAATCAATGCTCTTCTTGAGGCGCTTCTGACAAATGACCCGCATGACGCATGTTTACGCTACGATTGATAAAATGCAACATACAAAAGAAAGCCCATACAAGAACAATGCAAACAAGCAATAAAATTATTTTATCCTTAGTTTTTGTCATGAACATCGTTGAAAGCGCGGCAACACAAATAAAAAACTGTATGAGCAAAAGACAGACCGCACTTCCGGTCTTTGAAAAACCAATATTCACAAGTTTGTGGTGAATATGAGCACGGTCAGCCGAAAAGAAAGAACGATGCTCTCTCCCCCGCCGTATCACAGCCGCAATGACATCAGTGACAGGAACTGAGGCAAGAAGAAAAGCGACCGGAATTTTTATAATTTCCATTCCACCCTGCAGGGGGAAAAGCGGAAAAGTCGCAATCACATAGCCCAGAGTCTGGCTTCCACCATCACCAAGAAAAATACGGGCAGACGGTTTATTATAAAACAGGAAAGCAAGGATGGAAAAACACAGAATCATGCATATAGCACCCATTTCCTGCCCCCCCCGCAACATAAAGACAGCACTGGAAAGCAAAGTCAAAAAGGAAAGCCCCCCACACAGCAAATCCAGACCGTCAATTAAATTATATGCATTGACCAAAAAAAGAATCCAACAAAAAGTAATGCAACGCCCGACAATGGAAGGAATCTGAAGGGCAAAGAAATTATTGAAATATAGAGGACTTGAAACGACAATAAGGGCTGAAACGATTTGAATCAAAAACTTAAATTTCGCCCGCAGATTCATAAAATCATCGATGATTCCAAAAAGAAAGATAATAAGTCCGCCAAAGAAAACCGGCATCGCATAATGCAAATCAGAAGAAGTAAAAAAAAGCAGATAAACAAGCAAGGCTACAAAAAAAGATAAAAAAATTCCAATTCCACCAAGACGAGGCACTTGACCGACATGCACTTTGCGAGGATCAACCTCATCGTAGAAATTATTTTTTTTACAAAATACAATAATTATTGGAGTAAGCACTGCACACAAAATAAAAGCGAGTGCGGAGCAAAAAAACATGACCCCCCCCCATCGGAATATTCATAATAAAACTTTAATGCAAAAACACACTGTTTTCAAGGAAAAAATAAGAAAAATTATAATTTTTTTTCAAAAATTCAGTTCTTTACCACTTGATTCATTTTTAAATATAACATATACTCTAGAAACATTGCGAAACGCTTTCGGGCAGTTAGCTCAGTTGGTAGAGCCCCTGGTTTACACCCAGGTTGTCGGGAGTTCGAGTCTCTCACTGCCCATTTTCCGGGATGTAGCGCAGCTGGTAGCGCGCTTGGTTTGGGACCAAGATGTCGCAGGTTCGAATCCTGTCATCCCGATAAAAGACTTGTTCTATGAGCAAGTCTTTTTTTATTTAAAGATAAAATTTATAAAAGAAATCCAATGCTTCGAAGCGAAGTGCGCGCCGTCCAAGGGGAAAAAGGCCGCCTGGAGACAGCCACCAGCGTGCATAAGCGTATGTCGCTCTTATCCGCAATTTTCTTTGATTCTTGAAAGAATCTCCGTAAGCGGACGATACAGAACTTCCGTCTCAGGCACGCTGCTCATAAACATCCTTCCATAAGATTTTTCGATAATCCGCCTGTCAAGGACGACAACCGCCCCCCTGTCGTCTCCCCGCCGTATAAGCCGTCCGAATCCCTGACGGAATTTGATTACCGCCTGTGGAACGCTCAGTTCCATAAAGGGAAAGCCTCCCCTCTTTGAAATCTCTTCGCTTCGGGCAGCAAAAACCGGGTCTGAAGGCACACCGAAAGGCATCTTTACAATTATGACAAGGGAAAGAGAAGGACCCGGAACATCAACGCCTTCCCAGAAAGAGTCCGTCGCAAAAAGACAGCTTGCCGTATCATCTTTAAACTGTGACAAAAGACGGAAACGGTCGTCATCCCCTTGCTTCAGTACCGTAATTCCGCTGGAACGGAGGGCAGTACGAGCAGTATCACAGGCATGGCGTAAAGAATCATAGGCAGTGAACAAGACAAGAGTCTTTCCGCCAGCGGCATTTATCATCCTTATAATTGAATCCTCAATGCAGTCCTGAAAATTCTCGTTATCCGGAAAGGGAATGTCGCTGGGAACTGCAAGAAACATATTCTCTTTATATGGAAAAGGAGATTCAAATTCTCCTGATTTTACCCGCTCTTTTTCAACAAAATTGATTCCGACCCTTTTTTTCCAGAAATCAAAATTCCTGTTGATTGAAATAGTCGCCGAAGTGCATACGATGCTTTTCATCGGCTCGAAAACACCCCTGTTCATTAAAGGAGCAATGTCCAGTGGAGTCTCGTTGAATTCGTAATACATGGGATTTGCATCGCTGTGCGAAGCCAGATTTTTCGCCATCGAGGGAGGAAGCCTCTTTGCGGAAAGCCAGAAAACGCTCTCAGGATGCTCATCCCACAAGACAAAGTTCTGCGTTGTCGCAACCATATCATCAAGCCGCCTGAGGACAGCCTTAGCCTCGTAAATCACAGAATTATCCAGGTCATCCTCGTCAATCCCCTCGATAATCTCCCTCATAAGAGCGCACACAGTGGCAAGGTTTTTCTGCAGAACCTGAATTTTTTGAATCACCTTTGAGAATCTTGCGGCGGTCTGAGAAAAGAGTCTCGTGTTAAGTTCCCTTCCCAAAAGCTCACAGGCCTCTTCTTCAAGACTTGCCAGGCTTTCTTTGGTCCGCTCTATCTCATTCTTTACCAGATCGGATTTATCCTCAATGCGGGAAAGAGCCGAAAGAGTAAAAAGATAGCCAGTTGCGCTGGCCTTCCGCTGACGGTACAAAAGATTGAGCTGCTTTAAGATTCTGAAACGGTTGAGGGAATTTTAGAAAAAACTCGTGGCCGCGTCCTCGATTCCGTGAGCCTCGTCAAAAATTATCCGCTTGTAGGGGGGAAGAACGGCCGTGTCATCATAGCCAGCCCCGTTCATTCGGCTTTCAATGTCTGCAAAAAGCATGTGATGATTTACGACGAGAATATTCGCGTCCGCTGCCTCTTTCCTCACCTTCATCACAAAGCACTTTTCCCGGAAGCGGCACCTCATCCCCATGCAGGCATCCGCTTCAGAATTCACCCTCTGCCAGAGATTTTCGGGGGGCATAAAGCTCAGGTCACTTTTGCTTCCTGTTTTGCTCTCCTTCGCCCAGTCACTGATTTTGTCAAAAATCTCGGTCTCATCGCTGAATAAATCCCGCTCAGAACCCACTTCAGAAAGACGGCGGAGGCATACATAATTCTGCCGCCCCTTTACGAGGATGGCCTTGACCTTCTTTCCGATGATTTTCTCCGCCTGCGGGATGTCCTTTTCTGAAAGCTGCTGCTGGAGGTTTATCGTTCCCGTGGAGATTACGACCCTCTCCTTGTTGCTGAGTGCCCAAAGCATTGAGGGAACAAGATATGCAAAAGATTTTCCGACACCGGTTCCCGCCTCAAAAACGCCCACCCCGTCATCATTGAAAGTTCCGGCGATTTCCCTTACAAGCTCAATCTGGCTCGGCCTCTCCTCAAAATAAGGGGAGATTTTTGCCAGTGGGCCGGAAGAAGAAAGATAAAGAGCCGTCTCATCAGAATCAAGTTTTTTCGTGACAAGAGGCTTAATCGGCTCCATTACCACATAAACATCGCTCACATCATTGTTGACGATGTAAAAGCCCTGAGCCTTTTCGCTTGCATCACTTGCCACCATCAGGTCAGCGTCAGAGGGATGAAGGAATCCTGAGGGATGATTATGGATTAAAACGGAAGCCTCGCGGGCAAAGGAAAAATTAACAGGAACGGAATCAGAGTTTCCCCTGGCTCCCGCCTGAACGGAAATAACGACGCCTTCAGCGTTTATGATTCCTGCAAAAAAAACTTCATTTCCGCCCGCCATCTCAATCTGGCGTTTCATCTCCTGGCGGACTTCAAGGGAAAAGCGACGATTTATTTCCATAATTGAGATATTCTACATCTTCATTCCGAATTTTTCCATAAGTTTCGAGTGGAGACTTTCGGTTTCGCTGTCGTTCAGGCCAAGGCTCTGGGCATCCGTCAAGTCCTTTAAGGCATTGTCAAAATCTCCCAGCTTGTAATAGGAAACAGCCCGCCTGAAATGGGCATGGGACTGGTATTCGTTGATCCGGATTGACTCGGTGTAAGCCGCAATCGCATCCTCATGCTTGTTCATAATACTCAGAACGATTCCAATGTAATAATATGAGCGGAAAGCGTTGGGGTCGTAAATAACGCTTTTCTGGAAATCCTCAAGGGAAGCCGTGTAATTGTTCTGTGAGAAATAAGCCATTCCCCTGTGCTTGTGAATGACCGCAAGGACAGGAGCCGGAGGCGTTGGCTTTGAGTCGATGATTATAGAGTAAATCTCCACAGCCTTTTCCAAATCTCCATGGTTATGCGCCTGAATTGCCTCAAGAATCATGTCATCAATCGTGCCGTGAACATAGGGAGAAACCCGGCTGATGCTCTTAGGCTCAAGATTTTCGATTTTCTTTCCGCCACCCGTAAATGTAAGTTCATCCGCCTTTTCATAGAAAGAAGCCCTGCGGGCCTCAACCTCGCCCTGAAGTTTTTTCTGATAATCGCGGATTTCCTGAAAGATGATGTCGGCAAGGGTAAGGCTCGCATTCATTGAAGCAAGCTTACGGCGGAGAGGCATGTCAAAGGGCGTGAATTCCGACTTGTAAATAAGCTCATGCTCAACCTCAGCCCAGGCGTCCTGCAAAATCGTGCGGATTTGAATTTCACAGACAAGGCTCTCAGGCAAAGGAAGCTGGCATTTTTTTGGCATACAGTCCTTTGGAATCGAGACAAGGACATGAACTGACTCATAGCCGAATTCACGGAAAGACTGCTGGGCTCCCTTGTATTCCACTTCCTTGACGACAAAATTGTCTTTTATCTGCTGTTCAACCTCGCTTAAATCTTCAAGGAAGGCACAGATTACGCGGATTCCCATCATATCAGTGAGCTCAACGAAAGAATTCTTTTCGGCCTCCTCACTCTTCAAGCGAAGAACTTTGCGGTAGTAGCTGTTGAAAGACTTAACGCGAGATTTATATGTCGGATTTGAAGCAAGTCTAAGGGTTTTGCGAAGTTTATTTTCTACATTTGTGACGATTTCTGAAAAAACCGGTTTATAAGACTCATAAGTCGCTTTAATATTATTTTTACTGGGCAATGAATTTACAAAGTTTTCCATTGTTAGAATTCTAACATAATTTCATATAAAATCAAGCGGTATTTTTTTTCACAAAAGGAAGGTTCCGTTCTTTAAACTTTAAAATAAAAAAAACCACCTGCATTTTACAGGTGGCCTTACTAGAAAAACTAGTTAATTATTTTGCGTCAGCTGCCTGACCGCCGTTTGACTGTGCGTTAGACTCGCCATCTTCAGAGAGTGAAGCAGTGAAGTTCTCTTCAACAGCCATCTTCTGTTTCTCAACATAGCGGTTAACCTGCTTGTTGCCGAAACGAGACATTTCAAGAGCCTGACGAGCAGATTCTTTGCGTCCGATGATTCCCCAAAGGTCTTCATCAGCAATGTCGCGCTCTGATGTGAGGTTAGCTTTGTCGTAAATGATTTTTACATCTTTGAAGTAACCGATGAAATCATCTCCAACATGAGCTGCGTCACGGCAAATCTGGAAGCCTTCAAATTTTACGAAAGGCTCGCCGCGTGGGTAAATCGGGTAAACACGGATTTCGCGAGTGCGGACTTCTGTAATATATTCAGGGTTGTTCCATTCGAGAGTTTTCCATCCGTCGAATCCAAGGTAACCCATGAAATAGCGGCGTGTAACACCGTCAGTATCGCTCAAAAGAACATAGAGAGCGTGAGGGAAGTTCATACCCATTGTTGTAACAGCAATTTTTTTGAGTGTGCCAACATTCTTAACAAGACCATAAGCCGGTGATGCTTTATCTGATGGATCATCCGCTTCGAACAACCATTTTGGTCCTGAAGACTCTCCATTTTCTGCATTTGCATTGTTCTCAGCCTTCTGGCGGTCTCCATTATCATCAGCTACAGAATATGGTTCATAAGCAGGGATTGAGAACGGTGGAAGGATTTTAGCATTTGAATTATATGCACCACTTGGGAAAACAATTCGTACACCCATGACCTCTGAGCCAGCGAAAGGCTGTTTAGAATTGCCGCTTACAGGAGCGGCTTTTACGACAGACTGAGCCAAGCTGTTGACATTGCGGGCAGAACTATTAAGAACAACTTCCCATTCTGTAAGAGCAAGAGAAGATTTCATAAGCTGTTTCTGCTCTGCGCTGAATGATGCACCAGCTGCCGTAGCGTAATCCATTACAGTACGCTTGTTCTGGTTCTCCTTTTTTTCACCATCGTAATCCTGTGGATAGACAGCGATGTCTGCTTTAAGCGTTGTGAAATCGATAAGGGTTCTCTCTTCTGCAAAAGATGAAAGTCCCACGAGTGTCATCAATGCTGCCGATAAAACTAAAGTTTTCTTCATTTTTCGAAGCTCCTTTTTACTCAATTGATGTAGCCTTGTATATCCTACAGTATCTAATATATATCAGATTTTGTCAATGAAAATTTAAATCGATTTTCAGTCTGAAACGCAATTTCCATCGATAAAAACTTCTATATCTTTGATGCCTGTAAAATTCTTTTTTATATTCTTTTTTAAAAGGGCAAGTCCTTCAGAAAGCTTCTGCGCTCCATTTTCCTGAAGAACAGCTTCCTGAGAAAGCCCTACATATAGCGTTTTTTCGCTTAAAAAACAGTATTCAACCGCAGTTCCCGGAGTAAAAAGAGACCGACCACGATAAAATGACGGACCTAAAATCAGTTCGTCAACATAGTAGTTTATTTTCCCCTGAACAGGATGCGAGTTGAGATAACGGACTTCCTTTTTGATTTTAGAAGAGCCTGAAAGCGGATAAAGGAAAACACGGCGGTCACTTCCGATGCGGGAGAAAAAATGAATTGCAACAAAAAGAAGGATGATGCCGCCAGCTATGAAAGCAATCTTTATTTTATTTCTTTGAAAAAATTGTACGCATTTTTCAATTTTCATTTTTTAATTTTCCGTTTTAATGGCCAGTGAATCCGCGAGACCTCTCAAAATGTGTCACGAAAGCGGACAGACCATTATATATTCCGAGAGACATTTTTTGCAAGTAGGAATTATCAGCCAAAAGAGCGGCTTCCTTTTCATTTGACAGGAATCCGACTTCGATAAGAACTGCCGGCATGTTTGAATTCTTGACGACGAACCATTCCTCAGCCTTGATTCCCCGGGGGGCAGAAAGATTTCCAACCTGAGCGGCGATTCCGTCCATAATGAATTTTGCAATCAGAATGCTCTCCGTCGTATACTCCTCTTCCATCATTGAATTCATGACATTGAAGAGATTTTTGTCCACATCACCGGTTTTTTCAAGGACCGTACGACGGTAGCCCGGTGAAAGATACCATACCTCATAACCGCTGGCTTTTTTATCCAGGGAAGAGTTTACATGAACAGAAACATAAAGGATTGCCTCTTTTTCACCCAGCTTGACCGAATTTGCTATTTCAGTCCGTTCAGCCAGCGAGAGGAATTTATCTGTATTGCGGGTCATGAGGATTTTTTTATCAGGATATGCGGATTTGAGCCTTGAATAGAGCATTTTTCCAACAGCAAGGTTCACATCCTTTTCTTTTACGGTGAGTTTCTTGCCCTTTATCGTGTGGGTCATCATGGCACCCGGGTCTTTTCCGCCGTGCCCGGGATCGATGAGGATTGCCCCGATTTTATAACCGTTACTTTCATTCGTTTCGGTTTTAAAAAGTCTGTTCGCACTGTCAAGGAAGGCTTTACTTACATAGAGAACGCCCTCTTTTACAAGAGGAGCATCTGTAAGGGTAAGTTTTTTGTAATCCTGAAGAACAAAGCCGTCGCCTGCACGGAAAGAAACCTGATGACCGTTCTTTTCAAGAAGACCAGAGCCGCTCAAAGAATCCCAGTAGACCTGAGCACCCAGTTTTTCAGCCTCAGTGATTAAATTCAGATTTGCTGACTGAGCGTATACCGAAAAGAGAGAAAATAAAAGTGTTAAAAATAGAAATGTTTTCTTCATAAAATGCACAATTCATAATGCATAATAATTCTCAATCCATAATGATGAACGCTTAGTTTTTACGCTTCAATAATTATGAATTAAAAATCATGCATTATACATTATTTATATTGTCGGCAACATAAAGCGCTCCCTGAATTCCTCCGCGAAGGACCGCTCTCCAGAAGCTTTTTCCGTCAAGCTCGCCATGATCCGGGCAGATTTCGTCGAATTTTTCAAGAGTTTTTCGCAAAGTGCGGTGATTCCAGTCTTTAAGGGAATCTGCCAGGGGAATAAGGCTTTCGGGAAGGAAAGCTATTGTTTTCGCCCCGGCGGGGATTTTCGTGCCCTCGCCCACAGTCAGGGAATTTTCGTTTTTGGGGCAAAATGTAAAAGCCGAGACAGGAAAGCCCTCTTCGTCGATTTCGCTTTTTCCTGAAAGGAAGGCTTCTGTCTGAGGATTATTCGGCTCTAAACGGAGGACAATTTCTGAAACAGCCTCTTCGGCGGATTTATAGGCCTGCTCGTGGTTTATGCCCACCGCGATGATGTTTCCGCATTTCTCCACATTGTTGCGGGGGAAGTTCACCCTGTCGCCCTCTTTTGCACGGGGAAGGACATCCCTCACTCCGTAAATCTGCCTGACTTCTGAAAGGCCGTAAATTTCTGAGACTGTGCCCGGAATTGAAAGCCAGGCACGCTCCGCGCTCACAAGAGTATTGGTAATTTCATATAATTCAAAGGGCTGGCTCTTTCCTTTGACAGACTCATGGGGCTGCCAGGGGAGGGAAACCCGGTTTGAAAGAAGATAATCAGGCTCTTTTCCCACGGCAATCTTCATGGCCTCCTCAGTGAGGTTCATGCCGCTGGCGTAAGGGAAAGTCCAGCCTGACATGTAGCCGCCTGAAAGTCTGGCCGCAATCTCGCCTATCATGGGGCCGTTTTTAGTGTATTTTATGTCGGCCTTGGCAACTCCGCAGGTTAGTCCAAGCGCCTTTATTCCAAGGGCAAATGTGGCAATAAGCTCATTTTTGATTTTCAAGCCGGCTTTTGACGGAAGGGAATGTCCCATCTCGATAAAGTAAGGAGGATAGAAAATATGGCGGTCGGCAAAGCCCGTAATAGTGAGCGTGCCATTGTAGACGATAGAGTCGATTGAGAATTCAGCTCCTTCCATGTAATCCTCAAAAATCGCCCGGTGACTGCGGGAATTCTGAATCGCATTGGTGAGAGCGGGAAGGAATTCATTTTTATTTCGGATTAAGCGGCAGCCCCGCCCCCCCATGTTGTCACAGGGTTTTACGACTTTTGGATAATCCACAGATTCACACAGATTTTCACTGATTATACTTTCGTCTAATTCCCGGAATTTTGGGCTGGGAACGCCTGATTTTTCAAAGCAGGCCCGCATACGCACTTTGTCGCTGGCATTGAGGGCGGCTTCAAATGAATGGGCGGGAAGACCTAATTTTTCGGCGACGAAAGAAACGCTGGCAGAAAAATCCGTTCCTGCCGTAAAAACACCTTTAAGCTCCCCCTTCCCGTTCAGTTTTTCTGCAAGTTCCAGAAGAGAAGAGCGGTCCTTTAAATCAACCGGGAAAAATTCATCTGCCAGAGGGACGGCAACAGCTTTTTCGTTCGCATCGACTACAACCGCCTTTAAGCCCAGGTGCTTTGCGGCAAGAATCGCAGGCTTCTGCATGAGTCCTGCGCCAAGAATCAAGATTTTATCGTTTTTTGAAAGTCCAATCATTTGAGGAAAATACCTTTTTTGGCATTTTAGGATATTACCAAATGAATTGCAACATAGTTATATCATCGAACTGCTCCGCCTCGCCGACAAAATCATCGATATCCTTTCGGACGCTGGTCAGAGTGTCAGGAGCATTCATGCTTCCTGTTTTCTGCATTGCAGAGAGCAGACGGTCTTCGCCGAAAAGCTCTTCTTTGGTATTTGTAGCCTCTGTTACGCCGTCAGTGCATACAAAAAGTCGGTCTCCCTTTACAAGATTAATGGAATGTTCTTTGTAAGGAAGCCCTTCCATGCCGCCCAGAACGAAATTAGGATTTGTCTTTACATAGGAGAATTTACCTTCATGACATAAAACCGGATAGGGATGCCCCGCATTCACGAAGCGAAGCTCACCTGTGCTGAAAGTAAGGATTCCCAGCCAGCAGGTGACGAACAAATCACTCTCGTTTCCCTTGCAGAGCTGATTGTTTGTGGTCTCGAATATTTCTTTTGGGGAAAGGCCATGCTGGGTTCCTGAATCAAGCAGGGTTTTTGCCGTCATCATGAAAAGAGCGGCCGGAACGCCCTTGCCCGAGACATCGCCGACAACGAGCATGAGATGGTCATCGTCTACGAGCATGTAATCATAAAGATCCCCTCCGACTTCCTTTGCAGGAGACATGGAAGCGAAAAGGTCAAAGTCACTGCGCCCGGGGAAAGCGGGATAGCCTTTGGGAAGAGACTCGAGCTGGATTTTTGCCGCAAGATTCAGCTCTGTAGAGATTCTTTCTTTTTCGGCCGTCACAGAAGTCAGTTCTGAAATATAACGGTTTATCTGCTCGCTCATGTCCTCGAAGGCATGGGAAAGGGAGCCGATTTCGTCATGATTTTTGATTTTCTGGAGAACGCCCGAAAGCCTGTTGTTTTTCGCGAAAAATGAAGTCTCATTTTTTATCAGAAGAATCGGCCGGATAATCATACGCCAGAGTGAAAATCCATAGAGCAGGATGAAAACCAGGCTGACGATAAGGGCGACCATGAAAATCCTGTGCAAATAGTGCATTTGCACCGCAATCATTTCATCAATGGATTTGGTAACAGAGAGCATGGCGATAATATTGTTGTACTGGTCACGGAGAGGTAGGGCCGTCATTACAGTTCCTGTCCTGTTTCCTTTTTCATTCCTTGAGAAACTATATTCCGTGTATTGTTTACCCAGCTGCATGAGTCTTTTCATGTTGATGATGGATTTTTTACTCTTAGCAAGGAGATATTCAGGAGAACCAAGCCGAAAAGACTGAATTCTGTCCGCATAACGGGCATTGACTGTATGAAAAATATAATTCTGCGTTTCATAGCGGATAGTATCAGGAACGGTAACGGCAATGCTGTCTAAATCAGCTACATTAGTTATCTCCATTAATTTCTGGTAAATGTCATTATATTCTTCGTCGGCGATTCCCCAGCTGTCATAGCGGTTGATTTGCTCACCTGAGATATATGACGCGGAAATATGGGCAAACTGTTCTGTCATACGGTTGTACTGACTGGTAAAGACATTTGAAAAATGCTGATAGCCCATATAGACAATAATCAGACACAAAAGCAGTCCAAAGGCAACTGCGGCAAAAAGCAGCTTGGTCGTAAGGGGAGAAAAATGCCTCTTTTCAGGCAGGGATTTATGATTCATACTCTGTTCCTATTTATTCATCTGACGATTTATTGTCTTTACGATTGCTTCTGCGGCGGCAGAATCCTTATATGTAGCAACGACATTTAATTTGCCCGATATTATTTCAGACTGAGCCGCATAAGCATGTTTCACTGCATTTTCACTAAGCTCGGTATTGGTAGTTGAAAAAGAGATTGCCTTGTCTTTCAGGGCCAGAATGGTAGAGCCGCCCTTAAAAGTGTTTGACTGGACGGAATTCAAGCCGATTTCAATAGCATTGTCCACCCTCTTAACCATTGATGTAAGTACAGCTGATTTTCCGACACCGTAAACGCCTTCCGCGAACTGATCCTGATCAACGCCGATTGCCCAGACATTTTTGCCGGCTTTTCTGTGAGAAACAGCCTCGGCAATCGTACCGTTACCGCACATTCCGGCCGCCGTATAGATTGCATAGACTCCGTTTTCATACCAGACCTTAGCCTTTGCCGCAGCAAGAGCCGGGCGGCTCCAGTCATCAGTATAAAATTCATATACTTCGGCATCTGGAATGACCGACCTGATTCCCTGAACATAACCGATTTCAAAATCAGTAATCGTGTTATTTTCCATGCCGCCGATAAAGCCGAACTTAGGATTTTGAACGCCCTCGGCAAGAGCCTGTTCAGCCGCAATAAGACCGACAAGATAGGAGCCTTCTTCCGCCGCAAAAAGATAATTCTGGACATTGGCGGCATCAATATTACTGCCGTCAATCATGAGGAACTTTTGCTCGGGGTAAACAAGAGAAACACTTTGGATTGCATTGGTGAAAGCAAAGCCGGTAACAATCACTAAATCAGGGCGTTCATCGGAGATTGCACGAAGATCCGAATAATACTTACCGCTTTCATTACATATAGCAACATCATAAAGTATGCCGAAATTCTTTTCATCACCAACGGAGTCGCCATAAAAACGAAGGAGCCCCTCCCAGGCAATGGCATTATAGGACTTATCGTTTATTCCCAGTCCATCGGTTACGAGTTTGACAGAGATGGACGGCACATTGTCTTTTTTACAAGAGATAAAGCTCAAAATAATCAATGCGAAAGTAAAAAAGAATCGGATTTTTTTTTTCATAAACGCCCCTGTTTCTGTAAGCATAACATAATCAATGTTATGAGACAATTTAAGATTCTCCGTACAGGAGATAATTTTTTCTCAGCTGTCTGAAAGAATCAATCTCAGCCTGCCAGTTTTTTTTGATTTCAGCCGCTGATTTTCCTTCTTCAATTTGAATTCTGAGAGAATCAGAGCCGCTTAATAAATCAATCCAGTACCTTCCGTCAGAAAATTTTCCCCAGAACCAGTCAGCGTGTTCCCGGAGATTTTTAGCAGAAGAAAAGCCCCGCGCACTTATCCATGCATTCTCGAGGTAAGAAAGGTTTATGCCTTCTTTCCAGATTGATTGAATTGACTTTGAGCGCAGGTCTTGGCCGAAGCAAGGCTCCCCAAGGAAGGGCGGTTTTGCAGCGCCCGGCATACTGACAGGCGTGAAAGAGAAATCATTTCCCTTTATGCCCTTGAAATAAGGGCTTCCGTAAACCTCAAACGGATAATCTGTTCCCCGCCCCACAGAGACAATTGTATTCTCAAAAAAACAGGTTGAGGCATAGAGATAGACAGAGCGCATATCCTTGATGTTGGGAGACGGAGCGCGTATAAGGGCATAGTGAGTGCCGTGGCTGTAATTCTTGCAGGGAATGACCGTAAGGTCGCAGGCATTTTTCCCGGATTTGAGCCAGCCTTCGCCGTTAATCATCCTTGCAAGCTCGCCCCAGGTCATGCCGTGGACGGTTGGAATGGGAAGCCGCCCCACCCCGGATTCGTATCCGCTTTTCAGTATAGAGCCGTCCACATAAAATCCGTTGGGATTCGGCCGGTCAAAGATAACCACGGATTTACCGTCAGCTGCACAGGCATCCATGAGATAATAAAGGGCTATGTAATAAGTGTAATAGCGAAGCCCCACATCCTGCATGTCAACGACAAGAGTGTCGAATTTCGCCATGCTTTCTGCGCTGGGGGCGTGGGTTGAGTCGTTTTCGTAGAGGGAAAGAATGGGAACGCCGGTCTTTTCGTCAACTGAAGAGGCGATATGAGCTCCGGCATCCTCTGTACCGCGAAAACCGTGCTCAGGACAGAAAATCGCACTTACATTCACCCCCTGCGAAAGGAGATAATCCAGAATGTGCTGGCCATAAGAGATTTCCTTTCCGGAAGAATCCAGTCCGAAATGAATCAGGCTGGACTTATCGTCTTTTCCATATAAATCATTGCCGCCGTAGTGAATGGAGCCGTCTGAAAGGATAATTTTATCCCCGACGATTCCCGTGTGATTTGAAAAAAGGGCAATCCGCTTATCTTTAAAAAGAGGAAGGTATGACTCCCCCTGCTCGTCACCAAGTATAACCCTCTCCACTTCCACGCTTCTGCAGGAAGTAAGGACAAGGATTAGAGCAGAGAGAAAAAACAATATGATTTTAGAAAGTGAAATCTGTTTTTTCGACATTGTTTCCATAAATCGTTTTCCAGTCATCCCGCATTGAAATGACTACATAACCAGCCTCTTTCCACTGTTTTCCAAGGTTAAGGGCCTTTTCCCTGTCAGCGTGATCTTTGACATCATCATCTGCGATGAGCATGAAGGCAGCGCTCTTATATTTCTTGTTGCTCAGGGCAAGGTTGTGCATAGCCGCGTCTCCGCCACTGTTTCCGAAAGAAAGGACTGGCACTTTGCCGATTTCCTGAGTAATCTGTTTTACCTTGTTTGTCTTCAGGTTCTTGATGATAAGCTGGTCGGTACGAAGGATGTCCTCCCCTTTTGCCATTGTGTAATCAACACCATCATTTTCACCCTGATTGCTTGATTTGAGTATTACATCCATGCCGATTACCCGGTTAGACGCAATGCCGATAGGTTCTGTCAAGGCACGGCAGATAAAGCGGTCAGAGCCAGAGACTACATAGCAGGTAAAGCCATTTTCATGGAGATAATCGAAGACTTCCAGCATAGGCTTGTAGTAGCCCTGACCATAACTCATTCCCTTAAAGCCGTTGGCAGCTTTTTTGGCGAAATCCTTTACATAGGCGTCGAATTCTGCAAGGGTCATGCCGGAATATGCCTTTGCGGCGGCATAAGCGTGCTTCATGTCGAAATGAGAGGGAAGTTTAGTGCCATTGCGGACAAAATCGCGGATATTCTGGGCGGTTTCCTTTACATCTGCGGGAGCAATGTCCTTGTAGGAAGGATCATCCAAAACACGGTATTCAAGCAGATTGTATTCAAAATAACTGGGATACAACTCGGCTACAAAAGTGCCGTCCATGTCGAATGTTGCAATTCTGTCATTTACGGGGATAAAGTCCGGGGATTTTTCATCCGTGACAGCCTTTACATAATCAATGAGGGCAGTTTTTGACGCAGCATCGTCATTCCACAGTGAAAGAGGATTTTTGTTTTTTGCATTTTCAGGCGCACGGCTGCAAGAAAGAAGCGAAAGCGTAAGAAGAGCTAGAACAAAGAAAGATTTACAGGTCTTTTTCATAAATTATTACTCCTTGGTTTTAATTATAATTTAAGCATTTTCTTTTTTCAAGAAATTATTATTTTTTTCATATAATTTCTAATTCTATGATATTAATTCCATTTGAATAAGAATGTACACAGTCTCTGGCAGCATTTTCAATAAGTTTTAAAGAAAGCTCGTCTGCCTTATCAAGAGGATTCAGATTATCACCGCTGTAACGCAAACGAATCTTCATGCTTCCCTTCTCTTCCGCATATTCAGCCGTAAAGGTAAGGTCAAAGGGCTGGGAAAGGGCTGGAATCAGGCTGTTCACTACAAGTTCTTCAAAAAGAAGCTGCATATTGACGACAGTCTTTTGATTAATCTGCTGTTTCCGCCCGAATTCTTCAAGCTGGCTGACGACCGACACAAAATCAAAATCAATTTTTGTAATGTGAGACTCATAAACCTTAAGCCTTTGGATAAACTGTCTGGTCTTCTCCTTTTTTGGATTCGTAAAAATCTCTTTTGGCATTCCCTCTTCGTAAATCACACCGTCGTCCATGTAGAAAATGCGGGTAGAGACATCCCTGGCAAAACGCATCTCGTGGGTCACAATCAGCATCGTCAGCCCCTGCCTTGCGAGATTCCTTATTACGGAAAGCACCTCCCCAACCATCGTTGGATCAAGCGCGCTGGTCGGCTCGTCAAAAAGCACGATTTCAGGATCCAT
>JAFUHS010000046.1 GCA_017468745.1 Treponema sp.
CTTCTCAAGCATTTTCATGACGAGTTCCTTTAATTTATAGGAGTTGTAAAGATCCATTTCGCCGTTTACATCTATGATATAAACTTCTCCATTTTTTCTAATTTTCAGTTCCATAAATTTTAACTCCTTTAGTTACTGAATTTTAATTACAAGAAGAGTCTGGTCATCGCGCAGCGTTTCGTTTCCGACGAACTTCTTGATATCGGTTTTTACCAGGTTTGCAATATCTTTGCCTGGCAGTTTAGCATTCGCCTTTATGATATTGGTTAAGCTCGTAAGGGAATATTGCTGCCCCTGTGCATTAAGAGCCTCTACCAAACCATCAGTATAACATATTATAATGTCTCCTTGGCTTGCTGTAAACTCTATATCCTTGTAACTTGTGGTTTTTTCGATGCCTATCGGCTCACAAGTGACAGATACTTTTTCTACAGCTCCCTTGGCTACATTATAACGGTAGACAGGAACGCTTCCGCCTGTTGAAAGCTGAACCTTCTTTTTGGTTGGATCGTAGTTGACGAGTGCGATTGACGCGAAGTGGTCAGTGTTCGGCTCGCTACAGATTCCGCGGTTTGCCCAGCTCAATATTGTTCCGGCAGTTTGAGTGGTGTTTACGATTAAACGGAACATGGCACGAATCATTGTCATGACGAGCAGAGAGTTCATGCCCTTTCCCGCGACATCCATCATGACAAAAGCTATTCTGTCTTGACGAGCCGGAATAACATCATAAATATCTGAACAAACACCTGATGTATGCTCTGTGTAAGTTCCTACGCTGATACCCGGAAAGGGTGGTAATTTTTTAGGAAGCAGGGAATTTTGTATGTTTGAAGCGATGTCCGCTTCTTTTGTAAGTTCCTGCTTTTCAGTATATTGCTTGAAGTTGATTGCGGTTTTAAGAGCAGATTCCGCGAAGCCGGCCAGAGTTTGTGCCCAGCCGAATTCACTGTCACCGAATGGGTCAACGCCTGGATTTCTGGAGAGGGCGAGAACGCCTACAACGACATCGCGACCAGGCATTCGGAGAGGAATGAAAATATAGCTTCCGAGTTTGAGAAAGTCTTCCGGCTCATTCTCAAAAATGCGTTCGTCCATTTTTGGAACAGGGATAAGCTCTGCCTTTCCTGCTGTTGCGACTTCGCCAAAAATGTTGTCTCGGAGCGGGAATTGCGCGTATTTGAAACTGGTTGAAACCCGAAGCGGTTTATGAGGTAAGTCTTCGGGAAGTTTGTAGGGAGGCGGAAAATCACCTGAGAACGACTTAACTGTGATTAAGTCCTCGAATTCATCAACCATGAGAATCGCGCCGCCGTTTGCCTTCGTGACTTCGATACAAGTGCTGTTGATATTGTCCAGCAAAGCCTGCATACCGTCCTTGTTTGAAAAGGAATCGGAAGCGAGGGCGACAAAAGCCTTGCCTTTTTCGACAAGCTCGATTTTTTCGGCCTGAATCTCTTCAACGATGACTTCTGGTTTTTGTTCTACGACTTCTTCTTCACTGTCTTCCTCTTTTGCATATTGAACAGGTTTGCCGAATGCAAGCATGATACAATATGGGATGAAGAGTAAAGCTGTAAAGAGCAGGAGAAGTGAAAAGAACAGCATGCTCGGATGTGTTGCCGTGTAGATACTGGCAAAAACAATCACTGCGAGCGCAAAATATGCAATAAAACTGACTTTCGCTGTTTTACGAATTTTGATGATTGTTATTAGCACCCCTATTGCGACTGCGATTACTGCGATGCCGAACAAAGGAACATAGGAAATTGCGTCTGACATGTGACTCCCTTTTTTAATGAGAAGCGTATGCGGATTATGAACACGCTTCTTCTACAGATTCTATAATTGTAACATCGGAATATATTGCCGTCAAGTTTTAATTTCAATTTTGAATCTTGATTTTTTTCTTGAAAAGCAATCCTTTTATCTTGTGGATGAAATGCATGAAAGGGCTTTCGCCATATGTTTTGAGGAAAGGCGCCGCTATATCGTCCAGAGGAAAGTCGTTCCCGAATTTATTTTTGATTTCGTCCCAATATTTTATCATCCAGACATATAGGTCGCTTTTAGTCCTGTGGCGGAAGAACCTCATGATGTGATACTTGTTTATTATATTTATTACCGGAAGATAAACTGTCATAAA
This sequence comes from Treponema sp., assembly GCA_017468745.1. Taxonomy (GTDB): domain Bacteria; phylum Spirochaetota; class Spirochaetia; order Treponematales; family Treponemataceae; genus Treponema_D. Next base: position 2,147 of record JAFUHS010000046.1, read on the forward strand.
CCATGAAATCATCGCCTTGTCCATGCCGATTTCATCACTTTTGTTCATATTAATGTAATATTTGTGTGTGAGAATATGATTGTAAATTACATCGTACTGACCGGGAACTGAAAAATCAAGGTTCCAGAAATCGGTGACATCGCCGAATCCTGTTTCGGTGTAGAAAACCCGTTTTTCATATTGTATGACCTGTTTTGTCATTCTTGCCAGACTGTCTCCAGGACGGAGTTTTATTTCGCTTTGGAGACTGACAATTTCGGCATCGATAAATTCTATTCCCTTTGCTTTTGCCACTGAGACCCTGTGATTACCGTCCCGGACAAAATAGACTCCGCCCAGTTCGTAGAGTGAAATCGGGGGAAGGGCAATATCATTTATGTGCGCCATGTCGATGTGTTCCCAGCGGGCTTTTAAATGCATACTCTTAGGAAAGAAACGGTTGTCGAAGTCTTTGTACCGGCCCTCACTGCCTACGATAAGGCGGACTGGCACGACCTGCATTCCCTTGTAAACTTCATTTTCTGGTTTGAGGAGTTTTTTTATGTCAGAAAAAGAAATCAGGGTTGCCTCGTCCGGGTTGAGAAAATGCTGGACTTCATTAAAAAGGGCTTTGTGCCGTGCTTTTGAAAAATCTTCGTCTGTTACGCTGTTGGTGAGGGATAAATCGCTCATAAATTATTGGCTCTCCAGTTGCAGTATGGTGTGGCTGTAGGCGTTCACTACGCTTGTTTTTCCGACCTTGGTGATTCTGGGGCTGTTCATGTCATAAAGATGAATATGACCGTGAACTAAAAAAGTCGGCTGGAATTTTTGTATGAAGGTGTTGAAGCAGTCGAATCCTTTATGACAGGGGTCTTCTTTGTCATGGATGTGGCGGGGGGAAGCATGGGTTAAAAAAATATCCAGATATGTGCCGTAACGGATTTTGTTGAGAAGCAGGCGGGGCAGAAGGCAAAGTAATTTAAAAAACATCTGGGTATTCGTGTACTGGTTTAGACCGTTATTGTATCGGATTGAACCTGATGCACCGGCAATGAGAAGGGGGCGGGTTTTGCCGTTTTTTAAAGAAATCCGGAGATGACTGTCAGAAAGAGCCTTGAAGCCAACATAGGTCGCACCGAAACTTCCGCCCATATCAAGGACATTGTGCTCTTCTCCCCATGTTGGATGAGCCCCCTCGTGTTTTTTCTGCCTGTGATAATAGCCGAATTCTGAGAGATTGTGATTTCCGAAGATAAAATATGTGGGCTTATTCAAGGTGGAAACGATAAAATCAATATAGTCAGAGGGCAGGTCTCCCGCACAGAGAATGAGGTCAATGTCTGAGAATCGTTCTTTTGCCCGCGTACTGTAAACGAGGGGGTCAATTTGGTCAGAGACACAGAGAATCTTCATAGAGAAAAATTAAATTCCTGCCTTTGCGAGTACGGCTTCAAGTTTTTCCTTTGAAACAAGCTCGATAGGTCTGTTTTCTGCAAAACGCACGGCGGTTGATGTGAATTCTGATGAAGTGAAGGCATATGCTTTTACGCAGTTTTTTGATTTTGCCAGATCAAGGGTGCGTCGGACTTCTGAATCTTCGATGGGGTCGGTGATTCGGTAAAAGTTTAACAGGAAGAGCTGTTTTCGCATGTTCATCCAGTCGTCTTTCTTTTGCTCGGTTGCGATAATCTGACAGCCCCACTTTGTTTCTTCGACGGTCTGGGCGGCCATGTTAAAGCCTGATAGAGCCGCTTTTTTGCAAATTTCGGCGAATTCATTGTTTGAGCTTGTAAGGTATTCTTTGAGGCTGTCGTTTGACTGTAAGTCTTTGTATTCTGAGAGTTTTGAGGCGACATCACGGAAATTTCTGTTTACCTTTGTGATAATCTGCCACTGCTCAATCGCCTTGTCGATTTTGCGGTTTTTCTCGAAGCAGGATGCAAGAAAGTAGCGGGCATAAAGGGTTTCCTGAGATTTTTCGTCTTTTGAGGCTTTGATTGCCTTTTCAAATTCAATCTGGGCGTTGTCAACGGCCCCTGCCATCATAAAGCAAGAGCCGCGTTCAAGCATGGATCTCTGTTTGTATTCCGGATCTCGGCAGGCTTTTTCGAATGCTTTTACGGCACCCGAATAGTCCTTGCTTTCTTTTAGGATTTTACCCAGGAAGTAATAGGTTGAGAATGTTTCAGGACTGAGTTTAATGGCAAAATCTATTGCTTTTTTTGCCTCTCCGAATTGTTTTGCCCGGAAAAGAATCATGCCCATTCCAGACCAGGCCTTAATATGCTTTTTGTTGAATTTAATTGTTTTTTGGTAGAAGCCCAGGGCACTTTCGGCATTATTCTGCTGTTCGTAGATTTTTCCACACTGATAGAAATTCTCAGCGTTTGTAGGTTCGAGTTTTGTTAGAAGAAGGAACTCTTTGAGAGCCTCTTCAAGCTGGTTGAACTTCAGGTAGAGCTGGGAGAGTTGTTTTCGGAATTCTACTTCGGGCAGCTGGGCATCGAAAATGGCGTTGTTTGCCACTGTCTTGAATTCCATGAGGGCTAGCTCGTTTTTTCGGTCGGCGAGATAGGCCTTTCCGAGATAGTAGTGAGCGTGATAATCCCGAGGGTCTTTTGCGATGATGGACTTGGCAATTTTTTGTGCGGCAGCATATTTCTGTTGCTTTATGAGCTTGTTGATTGAATCAATTTTTTTTGGTGCCGCCAGTGATTTTATGACAAATACAGCGAGGAATCCAATGAGAACCGCAAGTATAAGAATAACCGCAATAACTATCATGAATAAAAGAACTCCCAGTTTGATTCTATATTTAAAGTCGCTTTAAAGTATAACAAAAAAGAGACTATATTTCAATAAATTTAGTTCACGGCTAAAAAGGGTGGCGATTACTTTTGGTATTGAGGAGACTGATTCTTTCCGATAATAAAGAGTTGGAGTATTTTTTATGCGGATAGATTCGAAAATTCTTTTTTTCACTTTACTTGTTTTCTCTGGAAGTCTGGTGCTTGCTCAGAAAAAAAATACTTCTGGGGGCGGAAAAGTTCCGACTACGACAAAGTCGGTTGAGGCAAAAAATGCCGTGGATAAATTGAAGAAAAATCCGAATCCCTCAAAAAAAGAAGAGCCTGTCATCGTTTATAACGAAGATTTTGTGAAAGGCGAGGAACTTTTTCAGTTGAATCGCCCCGAAGAGGCTATCGCGTATTTTGAGAAAGCCCTTGAAGCCGCTGATGTGAATCCCAATGTATATGTATATCTTGGTGTCTGTTACTATCAGATAGGGCAATATGATAAATCTCTGGCTACATGTGTGCAGGGAATGGCAAAAGAAGGAACGGATAAAAAAGTTCTTGCCTATAACGCGGGAAATGCCTGTTATGCCATGGGAAACTATATGCGTGCTGATGCCAGCTATGCCATTGCCCTGCGGGAAGATGAGACTTATGCTCCGGCTGTCTTGAACCGTGCCAACGCCCAGCTGAAACTTGATCATCTTTCTGATGCACGGGGACAGTATATCCGTTATCTGGAGCTTGACCCGGATACTCCGCAAAAGGAACGGATTGAAATCATCATAAAACTTCTTGAAGATGAAATCAGCCGGCGGGCAAAGGAAAAACCTGAGCTTATCAATCCCGACGCTATCGTTGAAAATGAAAAAATGGAAGTTCCTGAGTCTCTTGAAAAAGTTCTCGTCGAGCTTCCTGTTGAAGAAAACGCAGATGCTGTTTTAAGAGAACTTGTAAAAGAAGAGGCAAAAGCTCCTGAACTGCCGGAAACTCTTGTTCACAAAGAAAATGGCGAAAAAATTACGGATGGTGCCTTGGCTCTCTCAGAATCAGGTCAAAAATCCTACGAATCAGTAGCGACCCTTTCAGAAAAAACACATTCGCAGAAGGAAATGTCTGCATCTGAAAAAATCGATGCCCCTGAAGTAGCAGCTCTTCTTCCTTCTCAAAGTGAGCGAAAAAGTATTGCGGGGATTGGAGACGGCAGGAAATCTTCTTCAGAAAAGGTTACGGCCCGGGAACTTGAGATTCCTGAAGGCTATGGCCAGTCGGAGTCTGAAGACAAAAGTAAGTCCGAGAGGGTTTATGACTCGGAGGAGCAGGCCCGCTTCGCAGAAGAGTACAGGCTTGCCCTTGAGGCAGAAAAAGCCCGTCTGGCAGAAGAGTCTCAGAAGTCCCTCGAAGCTGAGAAAGCCCGTCTTGCGGAAGAGGCTCAGAAAAAGGCCGAGGCTGAGGCTGCTCGGCTTGCCGCAGAGGAAGCTGAAAAACGAAGAATTGAGGAAATGCGTCTGGCACTGGAAGTTGAGAAGACTCGTCTGGCAGAAGAGTCAAGGAAAGCTCTTGAAGCGGAAAAAGCCCGGCTTGCAGAGGAAACTCGAAAATCATTGGAGCTTGAGAAAGCAAGGCTTGAGGCTGAGGCTGCAAAACAGGCTCTTGAAGCTGAGAAAGCCCGTCTTCAGGAAGAGGCAAAAAGGGCAGCGGAAGCAGAGAAGACCCGTATTGCCGCACAGGAAGCGGAGAGAAAACGGATTGAAGATGAAAATCGCCGTGCACTTGAAGCCGAAAAGGCTAGGCTTGCCCTTGAAGCGGAAAAAGTCCGTCTGGCAGAAGAGGCTAAACGCCAGCTGGAGGCAGAAAAAGCACGGATTGCAGCTGAGGAAGAAAGAAAAGCCCTCGAAGCTGAACGGACTCGAATTCAGGAAGAGCAGCGCAGAATAGAAGAAGCGAGAATTGCCGAAGAAAAAAGAAAGGCTGAGGAGGCTCGCATCGCCGAAGAAAAGCGTAAGGCTGAGGAAGCTGAAAAGGCTCGCATCGAAGAAGAAAAAAAGGCTGAGGAGGCAAAAAAAGCCGAAGAAGCGAGAATTATGGAGGAAGAAAGACAGAAAAAACTTGCTTCCTGGCCGAAAGCGAAAGCTTCACTTGGAATTGACGGGGCGGAGAATTTTACTCCAGATGGAGACGGTCAGAATGATATTGTTGTTTTTAAACCTGCTGTTGATTATCTGGAAGATGCGCCTGAGTCTTGGAAACTGTCAATTCTTGATCCCCATGGAAATCCATTCCGTATGATTGAGGGAAAGGGGGAAATGCCTTCAAGCATTGAGTGGAACGGAATCGGTGACAGTGGGGAAGTTGCATTGTCAAAAAATACATATACTGCAAATCTTTCTCTCCTTCCGTCAAAGCGGGATCGTGAGCGGCTTGGTGAAAAGCCGATTGAGACACGCGGTGAAATTCATACAGGCTTACTCCTTGAAGTGATTATTCCTGGTCATGAATGGAAAATGGTCGTTAACTCAATCAATTTCGCACCAAACGGCGGATTGACTGGTAATCTTACCAGCGAGCAGAAGAAGGCAAACTATGAGACTCTTGATGAGATTGCGGAGCAGATAAAGGGGCATCCAGGGGCGAAAATCGTTATCGTTGAAGGCTATGCAAACAATATCAGCGGAACTGAAAAAGAAGACCGTGAGGAACTCATGCCTTTAAGTCAGCTTCGCGCGGATGCGATTGTTGCTGAATTGATAAAACGCGGTGTGAATCCAAAGGTCCTTCAGGCGACGGGAAAGGGCGGTGCAAACCCTCTGGCAAGCCGTGAAGACCATGATAACTGGTGGAAAAACCGCCGTGTTGAGTTCATTATCCAGCAGTAGTTGAAGCTATCTTATGCGGCGGACTCTGGCGAAAAGCTCTTCTTTTGTGAGAGTTGTCCATACCGGGCGGCCGTGGGGGCAGTGAGGGTCTTTTAAGAGGAGGGCGTCTCGGGCAAGCTGTTCGGCGGCCTCGGGACCTAGAATCGTTCCGTCTTTTACGGCGGCCTTGCAGGCGGTCATTGCGGCAATCTGGTAGATGATTTCCTGAGGCGAGACATGCTTTTCAAAGATGGCTTCCTGTAAGTCTTTCTGGCTTCCGCTCCAGCGGGATGGCGTTGAGGTGAATATCCATGTTCCATTTCCCTTGTTTTCGCAGTTAAAGCCCGCCGTAGAAAGTGTCGTCTGTATGGAAGAAAGGTAATCGTCTTCTTCTTTTGAATTCGTTTTGATTTCGTAGGGAATGAGCAGTTCCTGTTTTTCGCTGCCTCCGCTCATAAGTCGGTTGAAAAGAATGCGCTCATGGGCTGCGTGCTGGTCAATCAAATAGAAAACTCCGCCTTTTTGTGCCATAAGGAAAGTTCCGAAAATCGTTCCGTAGTAAATAAAATCTTCGTCCTTTTTGGCCAAGGCGGGGCTTCCCGGAACAGAAAAGCGCATTTGTGCGGCTGAGGCAGAAGTCTGAAAGCGGATGTTTTTCGTCTCAGCGCCCCTGCTTGCATCATATCCGCGTCCAGCCGCGTCCAGCCGCGTCTCTTTTTCTAAGGCAAATTCCGCAAGTCGTGAAGAATAAGACCTGGTGTGGTCGATATTGAATTTTACATCCGTATTCCTCTCAGAAGAAAAATGCGATGCCGGAAGGGAAGCTCCCGCCACACGAGAATCCTCCCGCTTTTGCTCATTGTCGATGATTGCCTGAAAGAGGGTGTTTTTTTCGTTTCTGGCGATTTCTTCCTGATAGTCTTGTTCCCGCTCAAAGGCTGACTTGATTCCGTAGCTTTTGAAATAATTTTTGACGGCGGAACTGACTCCGTGATGAACGGATGAAATGTCTTTAAATCGGACTTCTTTTTTTGCCGGGTGAATGTTGAAATCAACTAATTTTGGCTCGACTTGAAGGAAGAGGGCGGCTACCGGGTGAGTTCCATTTGGGAAAAAACCCTGACAGCCGTATTCGATGGCCTGCATGAGGGAAAATTCCTGTACGCGGCGGCCATTTACGAAGATGTAGATATGCTTGCGGTCGTTGCGGTAAACACTTGGCTCACCGATTACGAGAGAAAAGCTCCATTTTGAGACTCCGTCGCTTTCTGTGCCAGAGGATTTGATTTCGGCGAAGAGACTGGTGCTTTCTTTAAGCTCTAGGGCGCGGGCAAATCGTTCGGCTAATGTGACTCCATATGGCAAATCGGCTCGGATAGTGCCGTCAACGGTAAGGCGAAAGGCGATGTCCGGGCGTGGAAGGCTTTTTTCTATAAAAGTTTCC
>JAFUHS010000047.1 GCA_017468745.1 Treponema sp.
AGGAGCCGCCCCCGAAGCCGGTGCGGTATTTTCACTTGATGTATAGCTAGACGCGGATGCACGCAGATAAACGCGGATTTTAGTATTGTATCTGTGTCCATCTGCGTTAATCTGCGTCAAAATTTATGCCCACAAAATCCAAAGGACAATTGCGGCTGCTGCTGTCGTAAGCAGCGTGAATGTGCCGCCCAGCTTGAGCCATTTTCCAAAGCTCATAGGGAAGCCTTCTTTTTTGACGATTCCCATTGCAACTACATTCGCGCTTGCTCCGAATGGCGTGAGGTTTCCTCCTAAACATGAGCCAATCAAAAGTGCGAACAAGTATAATTCCGGGTTGATTCCCAAAGAATTTGCCATGTTGCCGGCAACCGGGAGCATGACGATAATATAGGGAACATTGTCCACGAATCCGGAAATCAAAATCGAAACCAAAAGCACGAGAACGAAACCTGCGAGTTTGCTTCCTCCTGTTATTCTTGAGAGGAAGTCCGCAAAGTCTTTAAGAAGACCTGTCTCGCTGATTGCCCCCACGACTACGAAAATGCCGATTAAGAAAGCGATTGTTTCCCAGTCTAGTCCTTTAATTAGTTCCCAGGTTTCTCCGCCTGATTTTTTTTGCGCGAGAAGATACCAAAGAATCCCGCAAATGCCCAATACCATGACAAAAGAGCCCGAAAGGAACGGGATTTCGTTTGGAATGAAAGAAATTGCCGCCAGACCGAAAATCAAGGCCAGTAAAAGAATTGCCGGAACCACAGAGATGATAGGCTCTCCCTCAACTTCGGTTTTGTCCCTGAGTTTTCTGAAGACAGCATAGAAGAAAATACAGCCTGCGAGAAGACCTGTCTGAACTATGAAGAAAATCGAAAGTTTTCCTGAATGAATGAAAAAGTCGTTGAAAGTGTAGCCTGCATAGCTTGCAAAAATCATGCTTGGCGGGTCTCCCACGAGAGTTGCCGTTCCCTCAAGATTTGACATTACAGCAAGACCCACCATGAACATCGTCGGATTCATATTGAGTTTTTTGCAGAGTGAGAGGGCAATGGGAGCCATAACAAGAACCGTCGCCACATTCTCAACAAAAATCGAAATGATTCCTGTCATGGCGAGAATCAGAACGATTGCAATTCCTGTTGAGGGACTGACTTTTACAATCCAGTCTGCGATTTTAGCAGGTACCTTTGAATAGAGGAAGAGGGCTGCAATCGTCATGCTTCCTACATAAATCATCAAGACATTCCAGTTTACGAGACTGGAAAAAGCGTGGGTGAGGGCATAGAGCCGTTCGCTTCCGGTGGTAAAAATTGCTCCCGGAAAAGCAATTCCCAGAATAATGACGAGAATTGCTGCCGCCGTCGTAAAAATGACCTTTTTGTCCTGCTTTGCAATCACAAGGGCATACATAGCCACTGCAATCGCAAGCACAATCCATTTTATATTTTCCATGGAGACAGTATATAGAAATAAATCGCTTTGCTCAATGAATCTGTGATATCTGTGCAATCTCTGGTTAGTTCTTTTCAAAAAATGCCGATAAATAAGTATGAAAAAAAAGTTAAAAGTAACCTACAATGCTCCCGTGACGCTTACTTTTGTGATTTTTTGCGTCGTAATCCTATTGATGAATGTTTTTCTCCTGGGAAAACACTTGATTCCGGCAATTTTCACCGCACCTGGCAGGATTGGCACGCCTGGCGGTTTTAATTATAAGTCAGCCCTCGATTATTTCAGGCTCTTTTTCCATATTTTCGGTCACACAGACTGGAATCATTTGTTAGGAAATTCCGCCTTCCTTTTGCTGCTGGGACCCCTTATGGAAGAACGCTACGGCTCAAAAATGGTGGCGCTGATGTTCGTGGTGACGGCTTTCGTGACCGGTGTTATCAATGTCTGCCTGATTCCCCACCCCCTTCTCGGAGCCAGCGGTCTGGTCTTTATGCTGATAATCTTAGCCTCAATTACGACCCTGGATAAAAATGTGATACCTCTTTCATTTATTTTCGTAGTGGCTATTTATCTGGGAAGAGAATTGATTAACGCTCCTAAGGCAGAGAATATTTCCACTGTCGCTCATATTGCAGGCGGTTTATGTGGCTCAATGTTCGGTTTTTTAGTGGCACCAAAAGCCAGACGCAATGCGAAAAAAGAAGAAAAAACTCTTTCGGATCGTGCTTCAGGCAAAAACGAAGATAAAACAGAGCGACCGTCATTCTTCAAGCGAAGGGAAGAGCCTCGCGATGAAGACACAACGGTCGTCGGTACACTGGAAATCTAATAAATTGAAAGATTAAAGTTGAAAACAGAAAAGTTAGGGGCAAATAATGTCGGAAACTAATGGCGTTACCGCCTTTCAGGCGGTCGCGTCTTTCGCTGTTCCGCTGACGCTTCATTGTTCCATTCGCTACGCTCATTTCACAACGGCTGGCCGCCGCAGCTACACCCGCTAACGCTCTGCTTTTCTAGACATTGAACTTAAAGAAGATGCAGTCACCGTCTTGAACGACATATTCCTTGCCTTCCTGACGGTACTTTCCGTGAGCCTTGATTTCAGCCTCGCTTCCGTACTGCCTCAAATCCTCGACAGAATAAACTTCCGCCTTGATAAAGCCCTTTTCAAAGTCCGTGTGGATAACGCCGGCTGCTTTTGGAGCCGTATCTCCGTTACGGATTGTCCATGCGCGGCACTCATCCGGGCCGCCCGTAAAGAATGTTCGTAAGCCCATTAGGTGATATGCGGCTCTGGCAAGAACGGTAAGACCGCTTTCTTTAAGCCCAACGCTTTCCATGAAGTCCTTGCGGTCATTTTCGTCAGTGATGTCAGCCAAATCGGCCTCGAATTTACCGCAGATTACGATGACTTCGCTCTTTTCCTCGGCGGCAATCTTTTTGACCTGCTCCACATATTTGTTCGTGCCTTCAGAAATAGTGTCCTCGTCGATGTTGCAGACGAAAAGCTGTGGTTTGATTGTAAGAAGATGAAGATCGTAGATTCCTTCCATTTCATCTTCGGTTAAATCAGCCTGTCGGGCACATTTACCTTCCTGTAAGAGAGGGAGAATTTTATCCACCGCGCTTCTGTAGCCTGCGAATTTCTTTTCCTCAGCCTTTCCCATGGCACGAATCTGGCGGGTAACCTTGTCTTCCCGCTTGGTAATCGTGTCGATGTCTGCCTGACAAAGCTCATAGTTGATTGTAAGAATATCGCTTTCCGGGTCGATTGAAGCGTCTGTTTTGGCATCTTCGCGTACATGCTGGATATCCGGATTGTCAAAGCAGCGTACTACATGGGCAATAACGGATGTTTCACGGATATTCGCAAGGAACTGGTTCCCCAAGCCCTCGCCCTTGCTGGCTCCCTTAATAAGGCCTGCGATATCAACGAAATCAACTGTCGCCGCAATCTTCTTTTTGGGCTGGAAAACGCTTGCCATAAAGTCAAGTCGTTCATCTGGAAGCTCAACCACTCCCACATTTGGGTCAATCGTACAGAAAGGATAATTTTCGGCAGGAGCCGGAGATTTAGTCAAAGCAGAAAA
>JAFUHS010000005.1 GCA_017468745.1 Treponema sp.
CGGAACCCCGCTTCCGCTCGTTTCTGCCATTGCACTGTAAAAACTCGACTTTCGCCCTAAAAAAATATGTTCTCGTTTGTCTGCCAATTTTACGCGCTACCTTTTGCGGAGTTTTCCCCTCAGGTGGTCCATCCGCTCCAGTGTCATGCTTTCATGATACTGACGGCAGAGTGTGATAGCAAATACTTTGTTTTTATTTCATAAAATGCTTTTTGGGCATATCACTTTGCCAAAATCCGTGCTATGCTCTCGGTATGGAACTGAGGGTATTGCGCTACTTTCTGATGGTGGCGAGGGAAGAGAACATCACTAGGGCGGCTGAGATGCTGCACATAACCCAGCCCACGCTTTCGAGGCAGATTTCGGACTTGGAGGAGGAGCTGGGGGTGCGCCTTTTTGAGCGGGGCAGCCACAAAATCCATCTCACGCAGGACGGGCTTCTTCTGAAGCGTTCTGCTCAGGAAATCGTGGACTTGGAGGAGAAGGCCCGCGCCCAGTTCTCTCCAGATTCCGGGGGCATTTCAGGCGTGATTTCCTTGGGATGCGGGGAGCTTGCCAGCATGGACACTCTTGCCCAGTGGATGGCGGATTTTTGCGCGGAGACTCCTGGAGTGAGCTTTGACATTTTCAGCGGAAACGCGGACGACATCAAAGACCGGGTTGAGAAGGGACTGCTCGACTTCGCCCTTCTTCTGGAGCCTGTGGACATTTCTGCCTATGAGTTCGTGCGTATGCGGCCTATGGAAAAGTGGTGCGCCCTCGTGGACGAAAAATCCTCCCTTGCCAAAAAGGACTCGCTCACGGCTGACGACCTTGTGGGATTTCCGCTCATATTGCCTTCACGGGGCAATGTGCGAAACCAAGTGATGAACTGGCTTGGACTCAAGGAAAACGAGGTGAATGTGGCTGCGACTGCGAATCTGCCCTACAACGGAGCGGCGGCCGTGCGACGGGGGCTTGGCGTTTCCCTCACGCTTTCGCTTTCCTGCCGGTACGACGGCGTTGTGTCCGTTCCGCTTTCGCCGCCCCTGGAACACGGCTCTGTGCTCGCATGGAAGCGGGGAATGCCGCATTCCAGGGCTGTGGAGAGGTTCATCGCCATGGTGAGGGAAAGGCGAGGGGAGTGAGTCTCTTGCTCTATGTGCACTTCAAATCGACAATGCGGAGACAGTGTGCTATGCTCACGTCTGTCACTTGAGAAACTTGTAAGGACTGAATAAATGATAAAAAAAGTTGCGATAACAAGTCTGTCCAGGGGAATTTTGGGAGAACCTTTCATATCCCACGAATTGGAAATAGGACTTGAGCGTCTGAGAAATTACGGACTTGAGGTTATTACCACAGAATCTGCCCTAAAAGGGATGGAATACATAAAGAACAATCCCAAGGAACGGGCCAAGGACTTGCTGAATGCGCTCAACGACAAGTCCATCGATATGGTTTTGTGCGCAATCGGTGGCGATGATACTTACAGATTGCTTCCCTATCTTTTTGAAAATGATGAGCTGAAAAAAGCCGCAAAAAACAACAGAAAGATTTTCCTCGGATATTCAGACACTACCTGGAATCATTTTATGTTCAACAAGGTTGGTTTCAAAACTTTTTACGGGCAGGCTTTCCTCACGGATGTGTGCGAACTTGAAAGCGAAATGCTTCCATATTCAAGAAAATATTTTGAGGAATTGATAACCAAAGAATCCATAAGCAGAATTGAACCGAGCGATGTCTGGTATTCGGAGCGGACAAATTTTGATTCTTCTCAAATCGGCACAAAAAGAATAGCTCACAAAAACGAGGGCTTCCAGTTATTGCAGGGAAAGCCAGTTTTTTCAGGAGAAATCTTGGGCGGCTGCATTGAATCAATTTACGATATGTTCGACAACACCAGGTATTCCGACACAGTTGAACTATGCAAAAAATATGCTCTTTTTCCGTCGGCTGAAGAATGGAAGGGGAAAATTCTGCTTCTTGAATCATCCGAAGAAAAGACAAAACCCGATTTGTACAGGAAGATGATAAGGGCGTTGAAAGCAGCAGGAATCCTTGATTCGGTAAGCGGAATCCTTGTCGGCAAGCCCGTTGACGAGGTTTACTATGACGAATATAAATCTATTTTGCTGGAAGAAATAGAGGATAAGAATTTGCCTGTTGTCTACAATATGAATATTGGACATGCGACACCTCATTGTATTATTCCTTTTGGGATAAAGTGCACAGTCAATATGAATGAACAGACTATTGTGTTCAATCAGTAAAATCACATAACATGATTTACAAAGCCCAAAAAACGTTAGCTATATTGCTGCTGCCCGCCACTTATGGCGCAGGGAGAAAACATGAGAAAATTTCTGTCGCTTATATGCTTTAGTCTTGCCTTCCCGCTCGCTTTGTCTGCCCATGGGTATACTTTGACAGACCATGCAAAAATAAAGGAATTGTCCGTTTTTACAATAATGGGCGAAATGGACTTGCGGACAGAAAAAGATTATTCATCGGCGGTAGCATACAGGACGCTGAACCATGAAGGCGGAATGAGGGTGACGGTCTTGGAAATCTTAAAAACAGATGTACAGGACGATAAGCCTGGAAAGTGGCTTTATGTCCTGCTGACTTCCCCTATGTGGGTTGACAGCGGTGAATGGGTAGAAAAGTATCAGAAATTCCTGATTTTTTTGCCTGATGATACGCCTCTTTTTGATTTTGAGGAATAAACAGTATCCATGTACGGGTGATGTTTTTCAGAAAGTATTTATGGGCATTGCTGCCTTTTCCCCCCCATGAGAATACCCCCGCCGAAGCGGGGGGAGCTGCCGTATAATCTTCCTACTTCAAATATTTTCCGAAGAATTCCGCCAGTCGGTCGAATGGAATGTAGTTCTTGTCGCCGCCGTCGTAGAGGTCGGTGTGGCTGGCTCCGGGGACAATGACCAATTCCTTGTTGTCGCCGGTGAGCCGCTTGAAGGCGTCCTCTCCAAAGTAGCGGGAGTGGGCCTTTTCGCCGTGCAGAACCATGACCGCATTCCGGATTTCGTCTGAGTAGGCGAGGAGTTTCGTGTTCATGAGGGAAGTTCCTGCCGTCACATTCCAGCCGCCGTTTGAGTTAAGGCTGCGCTCGTGGTAGCCGCGCTTCGTCTTGTAGTAGTCGTAGTAGTCCTTCACGAAATATGGAGCGTCAGCCGGGAGAGGGTCGACAACGCCGCCGCCCAGTTTGTAGGTTCCGCCTTGCTCCACTGCCTTGAAGTCCTCTATGCGCTGGGCCATCAGGGCTTTTCTCGCTTCGTTACGTGCGTCGGCAGAGTTCGCGCTGTCGAAGTAGCCGTTCGCGGCCACACGGATCATGTCGTACATTGTTGAGGCAACGGTCGCCTTGATGCGGGTGTCGATTGCGGCGGTGTTCAAGGCCATGCCGCCCCAGCCGCAGATTCCGATGATGCCGATTTTTTCCGGGTCGATGTTGCTTCTGGTTGAAAGATAGTCCACGGCCGCCATGAAGTCCTCGGTGTTGATGTCAGGGCTGTTCATGTAGCGGGGCTCTCCGCCAGACTCGCCGGTGTAGCTTGGGTCAAAGGCAAGGGCAATGTAGCCCCGGCTTGCCATCTGAGCAGCGTAAAATCCGCTTGCC
>JAFUHS010000048.1 GCA_017468745.1 Treponema sp.
CAAGGATAAGCTCAGTGCCATGGTTTTGGACAGTCCCGCTGCCGCAGAATTACAGAAGGAAGTAAAGGGGCTTAAACAGCTGGATGAAGTTTTGGGAAAGAATGATTATGCCATTGGCTTTCCCAAGACTGAGAAAGGCGCCGCTCTCCGTGACCAGATTGATGAATTCATCGAAAAAAAGGAAAAGGACGGCTCCCTGAAAAAATTGCAGGAAGTTTGGTTTGGTCAAGATGAAAGCATAAAAAAAATTCAGCCCCTTCCGCCTTCATCTCCAAAGGGAACAATCCGCATGGTCACGGACTCCTTGACACCTCCTTTCTCATACATAAAGGAAGGGCGGACTGTAGGCTTTGATATTGCCCTCGTAAGCGAATTTTGCATTGAATATGGCTACGCTCTTTCCATTACATCACTGGATTTCAGTGCCATTCTCCCAGCCCTGCATTCAGCAAGTTTTGACATGGCGGCCGGGGGCATGTCTGTTACCAGCGAGCGAAAAGAAAGCATTTATTTTTCACGGCCGCTCTATGAAGGAAAATCAGTCATCCTTGTAAAAGACGGAGCTAAGTCAGCAAGCCTTGAAAATGGGGATAAAGGTAAAGTCCAAAATTCTGCTTTTGTTCCTGAGCAGTTTAAGAATGTCACTTTAAAATATAATTCCATCTCGGAAATGGATAAGGATGGTCTGGTTCTTGGAATGCACACGGGCTTTGTCATGGTGGACAAACTTACCCGGCAAATGCTCCCGAAAGCGAAAATCGAATATTACAAAACGACGGCCGATATGGCTTATTTGGTCTCAAGTGGAAAAATCGATGGCTTTGTAAACGATGAGCCTATAATCCGCTATGTCAGTCTTGAAATCCCTGATTTAGGTTATATTGACTTTGACGGCAAGTCTCTGCCTATGATTGCCTGCTTCCCCAAAAATGAAAAAGGCAGGCTTCTTCGTGACGAATTCAATTCCTACATAAAAAAATGTAAAACTGACGGAAGACTCAAAGCGATTGATGATTTGTGGCTCAGTAAAGATGAAGAAAAAAAAGTTGTTGATTTAGGAAATTTTGACGCGAAAAAAGGTGTCATCCGCCTGGGAACGACGGCAGACACACCTCCCTTTGAATATATGAAGGATGGAAAAATCGTTGGATATGAGATTGACCTTGTTGCAAGATTCTGTCGTGAAGCAGGGTATGGTCTTGAAATTCAGGATGTTCCTTTTGACTCGCTGATTATGGGGCTTCAAAGCGGCATGTATGATATGGTCGCAAGCTGTCTGAGCGACACTCCTGCCCATAGAGAAAGCACTAATATTTCAGAACCGATTTACGACAGCCGTCTTGTCATGGCAGTTCAGATTCTCGACCATAAAAAATCAAAGGCTCTTAGCCATGGCGGAGAAAAAACGGGAGAACTGAAATATCATTCTTTTGATGAGTTGAACCTGAATGGAAAGAAAATCGGTGTACAGACAGGTTCTGCCTTTGATGAAATGGCAGCTACATTTTTCCCAAAGGCAGAAGTAGAATATTTTAATTCTACAACTGATATGGCAAAACTTCTTTCTATGGGAAAACTTGATGCAATGATTGCAGATGAGCCTGCAGCCCAGTCACTTAGTGTAAGTGTTGAAAATATTGATTATATCCGAGACTATCTGGAGCCTGCGAATTTTTCCGCTGCATTTCAGAAGAATAAAGATGGTGAAAAACTTCGTGATGAAATGAATGCCTTTTTGACCAAGGCAATGTCAGACGGAAGTCTTAAAAAATTGCAGCAAATATGGTTCGGAAGCGATGAATCTAAAAAAGTCGTAGATTATTCTTCGCTTCCAGCCACAAACGGCACTCTAAAACTCGCAACCAGTGCGGAATATCCTCCTTTTGAATATCTTCAGAACAATAAAATTGTAGGCTACGATATTGCCTGCGCAGCTTCTTTCTGTAAGGAATACGGATATGCCCTAAAAATTTCTGACATGAATTTCGATGCGCTTTTACCTGCCCTTGTTTCTGGGGCATGCGATTTTGCGATAGCGGGAATTTCTGTTACCGAAGAGCGGTCTAAGAGCGTGAATTTTTCCATTCCGACTTATGACGGCGGGGTTGTCGTACTCGTACAAAAAAAATTGGAAAAAAATGCCCCGAAAACAAAATATACCTCTGCTGATGAATTGAAAGTTCCCGGCAAGAAAATGGGTGTTCAGATTGGGGATGTTAAAATAGACGATTATGTGAGCAAATACTTTCCCCTTGCAGAAAAAAAATACAGCAACTCCATTCCTGAGCTTATCCAGATGCTCGCCACGAATAAAATCGATGCTTTCCTCATGGACGAGCCGATTATGCGCTACATTCAAAAGGAATACAATAATTTTGCCTTGCTTCCCTTTGATGTTCCTCCTGTAGGATACAGCTTTGGTTTTGCAAAAAGTGAGAAAGGCAGAAAACTGAATGACCAGCTGAATCAATTTGTAAAAAAACTTAAGGCTGATGGAAGGCTCGGCGAGATTTATGAGGCCTGGTTTGGCGATGACGAGAAGCGAAAGACCATAGACTATTCGGATTTGACCGGCGTCAACGGAACGATTACTCTTGCGCTTGAGGGCGTTAATCCTCCTTTCACTTACATGAAGGAAGACACAATCGTCGGCTCAAATATGGAAATCGTCAAGCTCTTCTGCAAAGAATACGGCTATGACATGAAAGCCGATATCATGAATTACGACGCGATTTTCCCGGCCATAAAGTCAGGAAAGTACGATATGTGCACGGAATTGATTTCAACTGCTGAACGGGCGGAAGAAATGATTTTCTCGATTCCGACTTATGATGCTTACTGTTCTCTTGTAGTTGCCCTTGAAAATCCTGAAAAGCCTTCAAAATTCAGTGAGATGATTGAGAGCCTTGCCGCAAGTTTTGAAAAAACATTTGTCCGTGAAGGCCGCTGGCGGCTGGTTCTTTACGGAACCGGCATTACAATCCTCATCTCTATTTTTTCGGCTCTTTTCGGAACATTGCTGGGCTTTATTATCTGCGGTCTCCGCCTTTCAAGAAAGTGCATTGCTGACGGAGTGGCAGTCATCTACATCAGGATTATGCAGGGGCTGCCAATGGTCGTTTTCCTGATGATTTTGTATTACATCGTTTTTGCAAAATCTGAATTGAGCGGAATCTGGGTGGCGGTAATCGGCTTCGGCATGAACTTCGGGGCCTATGTAAGCGAGATGATTAGGACTGGAATCCTTGCCGTGGATAAAGGTCAGATGGAGGCCGCCCTGGCTCTGGGCTATCCAAAAGCAAAAGCCTTCCTCAAAATGGTACTTCCGCA
>JAFUHS010000049.1 GCA_017468745.1 Treponema sp.
GAAATCCGCGGAAAAGGCCTCATGATTGGCGTTGACATGATTAACGGAGCAAATGCTGCCGAAGTCGAGAAAAAGCTTCTTGCGAAAGGTCTGCTCACTTCAACGGCAGGGGCAAACACACTCCGAATCGTGCCGCCACTTAACATTTCTTACAAAGAAATCGACGAAGGGCTTTCGATTCTCAAAGATGTGCTTTTAAGCGAGTAGATTTTGGGGCGTTACGGGGCATTAGCCCCGTAGAGTGGGGTACGACGCAACAAAGTGCGGCGTAGGGGAGAGACTTCTCCCCTAAAAAATCTGTGCAATCAGTGTAATCTGTGGTTTAAATTTTCTGTGATATTTGCTATAATCTAATTCCGTTATGAAAAACGGATTTGATAATGAAAAGTATCTGCGGATACAGTCTGAGCACATTAAGGAAAGGATTGCCAAGTTCGGCAATAAACTTTATCTGGAATTTGGCGGCAAATTATTTGACGATTATCATGCAAGCCGCGTCCTTCCCGGCTTTCAGCCCGATTCAAAACTGAAAATGCTCATGCAACTGTCTGATATGGCGGAAATCGTCATTGTAATCAGTGCAGTTGACATCGAAAAAAACAAGGTGCGGGGCGATTTGGGCATCACTTACGACAAGGATGTCCTCCGCCTGCGTGATGAATTCCAGAATCTGGGCCTTATGGTCGGTTCCGTGGTCATCACTCATTTTAAAGGTCAGGAAAGCGCGAAAGCCTTCAGAAATAAGCTTAAGCGCATGGGAATCAACTGCTATTACCACTACATGATTGAAGGCTATCCTCAGAATGTCGCCCTGATTGATTCAGACGAAGGCTACGGAAAGAACGACTATGTTGAGACCAGCCGCCCCCTCGTTGTAGTAACGGCTCCAGGCCCTGGCAGCGGAAAAATGGCCGTCTGCTTAAGCCAGCTCTATCAGGAGCAGAAAAGGGGAATCAAGGCAGGTTATGCCAAATTCGAGACTTTCCCAATCTGGAATCTTCCGTTAAAACATCCGGTCAACCTTGCTTACGAGGCGGCTACTGCAGATTTGAACGATGTGAACATGATTGACCCCTTCCATCTTGAGGCTTACGGCGAAACTACGGTCAACTACAACCGTGACATCGAGATTTTCCCTGTCTTGAACGCGATTTTTGAAGGCATTTACGGCGAAAACCCATACAAATCCCCCACGGATATGGGCGTGAACATGGCCGGCTACTGCATTTTTGACGATGAGACCTGCCGCGCGGCTTCAAATCAGGAGATTATCCGCCGTTATTACACGGCCCTGGACAATCTCATCGAAGACAAGGGAAGTGAAAACGAAATCAATAAAATCGCCCTTCTCATGAAACAGGCAAAAATCACCGTTGAAGACCGAAAGGTCGTAGAGCCGGCAAATGAGCGGGGCAACAAGGCCAGCGCTCCTGCGGCGGCAATCGAGCTAAGTGACGGAACGATTATCACAAGCGAGACTTCAAGCCTTTTGGGAACTTGCGCCGCCCTGATTTTGAACGCCACCAAGCACCTTGCGGGCATTGACCACAAGGTTAAGCTCATTCCAAAAGACATGATTGAGCCTATTCAGGACATGAAGGTAAATTACCTCAAAGGCAATAATCCCCGCCTTCACACGGACGAAGTTCTGGTTGCCCTTGCAATGCTTTCTCCAACAAACGAAAACTGCAGGAAGGCCATTGAGCAGCTCCCGAACTTAAATGGCTGCCAGGTTCATACGACGGTCATGCTCAGCGAAGTTGACCGAAAGATTTTCAAAAAGCTTGGCGTGGATGTGACTATGGAGCCGGTGCTTAAAAAAGCTGGGCGAAGATAGCCATAATCTGATGTCAATTGAATTATGAATATCATTGGCATCAGTCTTTAGCCATGCGCTTTGCTAAAATAGCAAGAGTCTCCAAGTCATACTGGCTGAGTTTTTTCATATCGCTCACTATATGCTGGATTAAGGCTGCATTTTCTTTTGAGCTTATATTTTTTTCTTTGCCAGTTACCAAATATTCTGTTGAAACATCTAGAACTTCTGCGATACGAACTGCTACATCTGCGTTGGGAATGCTGTTGTGAGCTAGTCCTAAAGAAATTCCACTTACAGCAAAAGATGCTTTTTCCGCCAACTCTTTCCGGCTGATATTTTTATAAATCAGTTCGTTTTCTACATTTTGCCAAAAAGACATACCTAATTTTATTAATATCTTAACTTTCATACTGAATAAAATTTAACATATTGAATTTTAGTTAAAAAGTATTTAATATATTAAAATAAGTCTAGTGTAAAATTTATTAAGCTGATTTTTTTGGAAGGGAGAAAATCTCATGTCTCTTGAAAATGCGGCAACTTTAATAGTGCATCCTGGAAAAGAACTCGAAAAGTTAAATGCTTTGGCCTCAGCGCCTCGTATTGCAATTCTTTCTCTTCTTAAAAACAAGGATTTAAATATCAATGAAATTGCCTCACGGCTTGATTTGCCAAGATCCTCGGCTGCTACTAATGTCGCTATCCTTGAAGAGGCGGGGCTTGTTCATGTTGAATACAAAAGGGCAAAAAAAGGTTTACAAAAAAGATGTTCACTTGCTTTTGAAAAAATACTGATTGAATTTTAGTTGATAAGAATTTATATTCTCATGCTTTTTTGTTATAATTCATTTTGGATATAAACATGAAAAAAGCAATCTATATTTTCGGACACAAAAATCCTGACACTGATTCGGTCGTTTCTGCTACTGCCTATGAACATTTTAAAAAAGCCCAGGGGCAAATCGATTATAAGGCCTGCCGTGCGGGAAAACTGAATCCCCAGACCGACTACATTTACAAAAAATTCGGTATCACTCCGCCAGAATTTATCCCGGATTTGAATCCCCGGGTCGCATATTATATGACTGACACCGTGGACATGGTTCATCAGATGAATTCCTTTTGGGCGGCCTCGCAGTTTATGCGTCGGACGGGGCGGCGGGTTCTTCCTGTGGTCGATGATGAAGGTCATTACAAGGGAATATTGAATTTTAATTCCTTCTCAAAGAATGTTTTTGAAATCTTGAATCCTGAGCACCATATTTCTGTTTTTACTCATATAAATCTCATGGCTCAGACCCTGAACGGCAAAATCCTTAACATGGGGGAAGAGGCTGAAAATTTACACAAATACACCATTGTTTCAGGAGCCTCCGGTTTTGAATCTTTTAAAAAGACCTTACAAGACCACTCTCACGGAGGTATTGTCGTAGTTACGGGAGACCGGGAAGACATTCAGAAACTCTGCTTTGAGAATCATGTTCGTGCCATCGTTTTGAGCGCGGGGCGAACGCCTAGTTCAGAAATGCTAGAAGAGGCAAAAAAAGCGGGAACTAGCGTCATCGTCAGTAAGTATGATACAGCTTCCACTTCCATGCTGATTTTGTATTCAACGCCTGTGCGAATGGTTTGTGATCAGAGTGTAAAGCCCATTAAGGGAGATGATTCCATCCAGAAAATCATGCCTTTGCTCAAGGCGGCTGACGGTCAGACTTTGCCTGTAGTGGACGATGAGGGAAAAGTCGCGGGCATTTTAAGCGAAATAGACATTCACCATGAACCGAAAATTTCCGTTGCCCTGGTTGACCACAATGAAATGAGTCAGGCGGTGGACGGAATCGAAAATTACTCAATCTGCGATGTCGTTGACCACCACCGAATCGGTTTTTCAAAGACTAAAGCACCAATTTCTTTCATCAACATGCCCCTGGGCTCAACATCAACGATTATCACGAAGCTTTTTCGGGATCAGAATCTTGAGATTCCTCTCCATGTGGCAAAACTCCTTCTCTGCGGCATTTTAAGCGACACGCTGATTTTGCAGAGCGCGACTACGACTCCTGTGGATGTGGAGCTTGCGAATTTTCTTTCAGAGAAAACCGGCTTGAATCTCAAGGAGCTGGGTGAGGAAATCATAAAGGCGGGAAGCCGAATCTCCGGCCGCACTTCCTACGAGGTCATAAATCAGGATATGAAGGAATATAATGAAAACGGCGTGATTTTTACGGTTAGCCAGATTGAGGTCGACGGAACGGAAGAACTTCTGGAGAGGAAGAACGAATTCCTAGACGATCTGGAGATTGCCCGGAGAAGTCACGGCGCTCTTTTTTCAACTTTGCTCGTGACCGATATTTCGACCCTTTCTTCGGTCATGCTCGTAGCCAGCGAGGAGAAATTCATTCAGTGCCTGCATTTCCCCCAGCAGGAAGAGCATGTTTATTTTTTAAAGGATGTGGTCAGCCGCAAGAAGCAGCTGATTCCAATGCTTACTGAAGTGCTCGCTTCTTACGGATTATAAGTTTTCCCCAAATCACGGTAAGAAGGAACGTTGCCGCCATGTTAAGGATTGTGCAGCCGAGAATGAAATCCACATTCATGAGCAGGCGGTAAAGGGCAAATCCCAGAATCCAGATGATGATTTTCGCAAGGTCGATTTTCTTTTCGGAAGAATCGTGCTTTACGACAAAGAAATCTGCAATCAGAATGGCAATCATGGGGGCAAAAACTGAGCCGATGTAATAGAGAAAGCCCGTGATGTTGTCCATGTTGAAGAGAATCGCGCCGACTGTTCCCAAAACGGCGACCACGACGGCAGTCCACTTTCCGTCCAGCTTTTCAAAGACAGTTTTGGCAGAAATTCCTGCGCTGAATGCGTCGAGGAAGGTTGTCGTTACCGTTGAAAGCACGATGATGATAAGACCTGCGACTCCAAGGCCTGATTTTACCGCAATACGGGCGATGTCGCTTTCACCTGTGAGAATCGCCGCTCCCATGCCGATGATGTACATCCAGCAGGAAACAATGCCGTAAATCAAAGAGCTTGCAAGAGTAGCCTTGAAGGGCTTTTCGGCTTCTTTTGTGTAATCAGAGATAAGGGGGAGCCAGGAAAGAGGCATGGCCACCGCCAGTTCTACCGCGGCTCCGAATGACATGGCTTCTTCCAGGGCTGAGTCCGCAATCTTTTCGCCGAAGAAGATGATTTTGCAGAGAACCAGGGTGAGGATAAAGAGAAGGCTCATTGTGACCACATTGATTTTTCCCAGATTGGTGATTCCGATTACAATCCAGAGGATAATGAGGGCACCGATGACGATTGCCCAAATCCACTTTCCGAAGGAGAAAATCTCGTTTACGGCAAGGGAGCCGTCATAAATCATGATTCCGGTCCAGCCCACGAGCTGCAATACATTCAAGAGGGCGAAGAATTTGCTTCCCAGAGAGCCGAAACTGTATTTCGTGGTCTCCATGCTGGGTTTCCTCGCAATGCCGCCGATGTAGCCTGCAAAAAAGAGCAGGGCGCAGCCGATTAAGTGACCGATTAAAATCGCCGCCAGTCCGCGGGCAAATCCCAGAGGAGCAAAAAAAGTGCCGGTGATAATCTCAGCGATAGAAACTCCCGCACCGAACCAAATCAGCGCGTTATTAAATACAGATGTTTTTTTATTTTCCATGATAATTTCCTTTTTTTGAATTCCTCACAGAGCTTTGGAGTGCACAGAGAGTTTCATGACTGGGAAGTTTCATATCTCAGTCATGACTTCTGATAAAAGACGAGACAGAGATGTGAAGTATGATTTTATTACTCATTTCTCTGTGTCCTCTGTGCCCCTACGAGCATAGCTCTTCGGGAGAGTCGCTAAAATTGCTTTGCAATTTTTTAACGCTCCCTATCAGTGAGGAATTTTTATTTTTCAATTTTTAATTTATAGTTGTGCATCAGGGGGCCGCTTCCTTTGCCTAGGTCCAGGTCTGCTTCCAGCGCGCCAGAGATGTATTCCTTTGCCTTTGACACTGCGTTTTCAAGGCTCTCGCCTTTTGCAAGGTTTGAGGTGATTGCGCTTGAGAGGGTGCAGCCAGTTCCGTGGGTGTTGGGATTGTCGATTCGTTTTCCCCTGAACCACTTTGCCACAATCCCGCCGTTTTTATCTTTTCCGTAGAGAAAATCGCTGGCATCGTTTACATTGTGGCCGCCTTTTACCAGAACCGAGCAGCCGAATTTTTCATGGATTTTCTGAGCCGCCTCTTCCATTTCCTTTTCTGAGGTGATTTTAAAGCCTTTCGAATCAAGGTCGCAAAGGCCACTCTTTTCCAAAAGGACTTCCGCTTCCGGGATATTTGGCGTAATCACCGTGGCCAGAGGAAGAAGCTCTTTTTTTAAGCTTTCGATTGCCTCGTCGCTGATGAGTTTTGCCCCGCTGGTCGCCACCATGACAGGATCGACGACAATATTTTTGAGGGAGAATTTTTTGATACAGCCGGCGATTGTCCCGATTAGCCCGGCAGACGAGACCATGCCGGTTTTTACCGCGTCCGGGAAAATATCCGTGACGACAGCCTCAATTTGTTTTTGTAAAAATTCAGGCGAGACTTCCTGAATACCCGTAACGCCGGTTGTGTTCTGGGCGGTCAATGCGGTGATGGCGCTCATTGCGTAAACTCCGTTCATCGTCATTGTTTTGATATCCGCCTGGATTCCGGCGCCTCCGCAAGAATCA
>JAFUHS010000050.1 GCA_017468745.1 Treponema sp.
CTTCCAGAAATTGCTTCCGGATGGCGTAGTTTACGGCCTCGTTGATGGACTCGGGCGGCTCCATGCCCTTTCTCTGGTTCTCCCTTACCCTGGCAACGAACTCCGTATAATAATACAACGACTCGCACTTTTTTTGAAGAGATTCATCTGGCAGTCCAGGCGGAAGAGGCTGTCCTTGTAGCTTTTGCTGGTGGCACTTCCAGCCAGCCCGCCCATCTCAAGGTGAAAAAAAAGGCGGTAATGCTTGCTCCATTACCGCCTGAACTTCCGCAAAGCCTGAAGGACCTGGCTTTTACGAAAGGTTTTTGAAAATTTCAGGAGTCATTCCCGAAAAAAAAGACTGGGAATGACAAGAAAATTTTGGGATTTATTCTGATTGCAATTACTCACATTTAATGCTGTAGATTGACGAGCCGTTCATTGCAATTATGTATGTTCCTGCAGGTACGGAAGCAAATTCTTTCGTAGCTTTCGTGTTGTCCAACTTTCCTGCTTCAAAAATAGCTGTTCCGTTTTCTGCGTAGATTGCGACAAAACGCTTATCATCAGCAGCGCCTGCACCTGCGTATTCAAATGTGACTTTAGAAGCTGCTTCAAGCTTGAAAGTCAACCATTTGCCACCAGATGTTGTTGTCCATGTTGGAGCATCAGCTACGGTTTTTCCAGAAGATGCCTGTGCCTGAATATGGTCAGCATTCCATTTCCATCGACCGGTAGCAGTAAGTGTTGCTCCTGTACCAGATGTTACAGGAACGGCAAGATCAGTAACGGCATCGCCTGCTCCATCTGATGTTGGGAACCCATTTGGCTGTGTCGCAAAATCCCACACTGCTGTTGCACTTGCACCCTGTGTTGTATCACCCTGTGTATCTGCTGGTGTGTTGGTCGGCTCAGAAGTTGTTTTCTGTGAATCTTTGTTATTGTCGTCATCATCGCTGTCTGAGCATGACAAGAACAATCCGCCGAATAAAAGAGCTGCTACTGAGAGCATGGCTGTAAGTTTTGAAATTTTTTTCATTTTTTCCTCCAATTTTTTCTGCCGTGAGTAAGCAAGATAACGCAGCAGATTAATTTGGAATCAATCATACTACTATACGGGGGGGGGTATTCAGTTCACTTTTTGGATTATACCGATATTATTTGTATAGCTTTTTACGATTTTTTCTGTCCCCGACTCTGCCATTTGCTTTCAGTTGAAAGTCTCTCTGTTTTTTAGGATAATAGGGCATTATGAAAAATCAGAGAATTCAGGAACGATACGATGATTTCGCGCGTGTAGAGTGCGGCGAGCTTTGTATTGTCAGCGGTGCGCTCACGGATATAAGCGAAACCGGGTTCAAGGCGGAATTCAATGCGCCATGCACGATTGACTCTGAAAAGGAATATACTGTATTGCTCAGGCTTTCCCGAATCTCCACCGAACCTCTTGAGTTAACTGTCCGTCCCGCCTGGTATGATTTCAACGACGGAAAAACTTCTATCGGTTTTTCAATTTTACACTCAAAAGATACGGCTCGTTTCGCAAGCTATGTAAAAATGCTCAAGGATGACAAAAAATCCGAAGAAAATAACGGTGTCACTTCTTTTGACAGCGAATCTCTTTTCATTTGATTATCAGAACTATGGCGACTATCGAAAAACTTCCAGGGCTTGCGTTTCTTGCCTTCCCCGAAATGAAAAATCTTCTCACTTCAGAGCTTTCCAGACGCTTTTCTTTTGGAAGAATCAGCGAGAGTGCTACTATCGAAGGAAAATCTCTTTCTTTTGACGGCAGCGGGGAAAAGCCTGTCTGGTATGGGGACTTGCTTTACTGCCCCTCGCTTTCGGCGGATTTTCTTTTGGGGCAGGATTCAGTGCTTCCGTATTGGGCGAGAACTGTTCTGCTTGAGCCTGTTCTGATTCATTTTGAGTCAATCGGAGAGGCGGCTTCAGTTCTTAAAAAGATTCAGCGGAATTGGGCTCCTTATCAGTATCAGCTTTTTCGCCGTGCCAGCCTGATTCAGGAAAAGCTTCCCTACATCAATTTGAAAGCCCGGAAATTTCCTGTGAATATCCCGAATTCTCCTGTCGGGCTTTACACCCTGCTTGACGAAAAGACGATACTTGCCTCGGCAAAGACAAATTCTCCTCTCCCCGCCGGAAGAATTCAGTTTGAGGAAGACCATTTGAATCCTCCCAGCAGGGCATATCTGAAGATTCAGGAGAGTCTTACCCTTTACCACACTTTTTTCGGCGTGGATTTCCCGAAAGAGGGCGACAAATGCTTTGAGGCGGGGGCTTGTCCAGGCGGCTGGACTTGGGTTCTGCGGCAGCTGGGCGCCGATGTGCTTGCCGTGGACAGGGCAGAGCTTGCGCCGGCTCTCATGGCGGATGAGCATGTGAAATTCATGGCGCATGATGCCTTCACCCTGAAGCCCGATGAAGTCTGCCAAATCTTAGGATGTGAAAAAATCGACTGGCTTTTAAGCGATGTAATCTGCTATCCCGAGCGGCTTTTTGAATGGATAAATCTCTGGAGAGCGAGCGGGCGGGCGAAAAACATCATCTGCACGATAAAAATGCAAGGTGAGATTGACTGGCCGCTGATTGCTGAATTTGCTGAAACCCCTAATTCAAAAATAGTCCACTTAAACTACAATAAGCATGAGCTGACCATAATGATTGCGAATCAGACCAAATCGTAGGGCGTTTCCTGATAGACATAGTAGTTGAGCCAGTTTGAATAAAAGAGATGGGCGGTGCTTCGCCATGAATTACTGGGCTTTTGTCCGCTGTCGTTGTTGGGAAAATAGTTTTTGGGCAAATCTATCGGAAGATTTTTGTTTTTATCCCGCCAGTATTCGTGAGAAAGAGTGTCGGTGTCGTATTCCAGATGCCCCATCATGAAGATTGAGCGGTTGTCCTTTGATTTTGAAAGCGTGACTTCACCCTCTGTGTTTTCGGCGAGAATAATAAGGTCTTTCTCGTTTTCAATCAGCTTGCGGTCAACGGTGGTGTGCCGGCTTGTAGGAACCGGAAATTCATCGTCAAAGCCCCTCATGAGGGGATCTGACTTGACGGCTCTTTTGTTGGGCAGGATTCCGAAGAGTTTTCTGGGAAGGGGAGTTTTTTGGATTCCATAATTGTAATAAAGGCCTGCCTGTGCTCCCCAGCATATGTAAAGGGTAGAGAAGACATTTTCTTTCGCGTAATCCATAATCCGGCATAATTCTTTCCAGTAATCCACCTGTTCAAAAGGCATCTGTTCCACCGGCGCTCCCGTTATAATCATGCCGTCGTACTTATGCCTGTAAAGTTCGCTGGAAGGGATATAAAACTTTTCAAGATGTTCTTCGCTTACATGGGTTGATTCGTGCTCTTCCATGCGTACCAGAGAGATGTCGATTTGAAGGGGCGTGTTTCCCAGAAGGCGGAGAAGCTGGGTTTCGGTGGCTTCTTTTGTGGGCATGAGGTTTACGATTGCTAATTTGAGAGGACGGATGTCCTGTGTGGCGGCCCGTTTTTCTGTCATGACGAAGATGTTTTCGTTTTCAAGTGTCGTGCGTGCCGGTAAATCTGACTGAATTTTTATTGGCATATTTCCCCCATGCGGAAATCCATAATCGTTTAGAATATCCCGCATAGTGTAGCAAGTTTTTCGTTTTTTTACTATACTTTTTATCATGAGTAATGATAGAAGAGCGGCTATAAAAAAGCTCAAGAATTTTTATTTATCGCCAAAACTCGACATCAATGATTTCCGCGCCCGTATCAACGAGGCTTTTTCATCGGTATTTTTACCGAATAATGTGGAATGCGAAGAAAAGGTTTATCGCGGCACGAAATGCGACATTCTCTCTCCTGAGATTTTTTCTTCAAACCGCGTGCTTTTGTATGTCCATGGCGGAAGTTTTGTGGCTGGCTCCCGTGCATCCTACCGCTCTTTTGTCGCAGCCCTCGCTAATGCCACGGCAAGCAAGGCTTATCTTCCTGATTTCAGGCTGGCTCCTGCCCATCCTTTTCCGGCTGGTCTTGAAGATGTCCAGATTGTTTTTCAGTCTCTTTATGTCGAGACAGAGACGGCTCTTTCTTTTTCGGATCAGGACGGGGCGGCGGGCAAAAAGCCGGAGATTATCATCGTCGCAGACTCTAGCGGTGCTTCAATCGCCCTTGCCCTGCTTTTCGGTCTTTCTCCGGAATATAAAAAGACAATACGGCAGGTTGTGCTTCTTTCGCCCTGGCTTGATTTTTCCGAGGACAGTGATATTTTCACCGGTAAAAAAGTGAGCGATGAGATTTTCACGGCGGATTCTGTAAGGCTTGCCAGCGAAAACTACACCCACAGCGAAAACTGGAGAAATCCCCTGGTTTCTCCTCTTAAAGCTGACCGTTCCATGCTGCTTGATTTTCCGCCGGTTTTCATTCAGATGGGCGAAAAGGAACTCTATCATCACGATGCCCAGCTTTTTCAGAGTATGCTTCGCAATATCGGACGAAAATGCGAGCTTGATATCTGGAAAAATATGCCGCCGCTCTTCCAACTCGCCGATGAGAATCTGTGCGAAGCCCATCTTGCGGTGGAAAAGATAGGCAGGCTGATTACCGCCACAGACCACTCAAATGAGAGTGTCCGCGAGATTCAGCTTGAACTTGAACGAAGTTAGGAGTTATAAAATGGAATTGGTTTGCCCTGCTGGAAATATCGATAAACTTTCTTACGCCTACGCTTACGGAGCGGACACGGCCTATATCGGTCTAAAAAGGTTTTCTCTCCGCATCAAGGCCGACAATTTTTACGAGGACGAATACAAGCGGGTCATCGAGCTCAAAAAGAAATATCCTCAGAAGCGTCTTTTCTGTGCCCTTAACATTGCCTTTCACAATCACGACCTCAAAATGTTCCTGCAGAATCTGGACTACTTCAAGCTCTATCCCATTGACGCTTTTATCGTTCAGGATTTGGGCTTGGTTCCAATCTTGCAGAAAGAATTTCCCGGAACTCACCTCCATCTTTCAACCCAGGCTTCCTGCATGAACAAAGAGGCTGTCAAAATGTACCATTCTCTTGGATTTAAGCGGGTGGTTCTTGGACGGGAAGTTTCTTTGGACGAAATCCGCGAGATTAAAGACGCCTGCCCTGAGATGGAGCTTGAGTGTTTTGCTCACGGAGCCATGTGTATCGCTTACAGCGGCCGCTGCCTCATGAGCGCTTACCTTACGGGGCGGAGCGCGCAGAGCGGATTCTGCTCTCATTCATGCCGATGGGAATATGATCTTGGAGTGGAAAGTGGAAAACGGAAAACTGAAAGTTGTACGAAATCTGCTTGCGGTGCGAAAGATTCTCCTTTGGCGAAGTTGAATGCTGAGGGCGGCGTTATTTCTGCTGAGGCTGCTAAGGAGATTGCTCAGTCTGGGATTTTGCGCCTTCAGGAGCGGCAGAGGCCGGGAGAGCTTTTTCCGGTTTTTGAGGGAGATGATTTTACCGCAATCCTCTCTTCAAAAGACTTGTGCATGATTGACCACCTTGCCGACATGAAAAAGGCCGGTGTTGACGCAATCAAAGTCGAAGGCCGCATGAAATCTACTTATTATGTCGCCATGGTTTCCCGCGCTTACAGAAAGGCTCTGGATGCCCTTGAAGGGAAAATTACGGCTGAACAGGCCGCTCCCTTTATCGCTTCCCTTGATGATGTGGCTCACCGCGAGGCAACGACAGGCTTCTATTATAATCGTGGCGACGCTGACAAAACCACGATTGGAGCCAGCGATTCACCATATTTGCTCGCCGCCGCAATCGGAAATCCTTACAGTGATGAAGAGTGCGAGAAAATCTTTGCGGCCGGGCAAAAACTCCTTTCCGACAGGGAAGCTGAGCTTAGCACAATGCATCCGTCTGCCCGGGCTGCTGTCGAGCGGGATTTGGAGATGCATCCCGAAAAGAAAATCAAAATCGCCGAAAAGCACGAGGGCTGGAAGATCTATCCTTACGATGCCCTCAATCGGGTGGATTCCGGCACGGAACTGGAATTTGTCTCTCCGTCAGTTCTTTCTCAAAAAGTTTCCGGCAGCGAATACGAATTCATCAATCCCAAGACCGGCGAAAAACTGGATTGGGTGAATGCCGACCACGACTGCGCGATTTACACTGGTGTCAAAATCGAGGAAAACACGCTTGTGCGTACAAAAGATCCTGAATATGTCGAGGGAGAAATCAGAAACCGAGGGCGTTAGTCGTTTCCTACGATAAAAGCTTACGCGGGATTGAAGCGGCTTTAGTTGCGGAACAAAGTGAAGCAATGGAGCGATAGCGGAACCGCGCAAAGCCCGTAGCGAGTTGATTCGTACAAAAAATGAAAAAATATTTTCTGGCACTTCTTTTTGCTTTTACTTTCTCCTTTGTTTCTGCCGAATTCAATGACAAAAAGCTCACTAAATTTCTTGAATTTGACATTACATCAACGACGAACCGGGGAATAGAGCGGAATCAAACGCTTTTTTCAGGGGAGATAGGCCTTGCCCACACTTGGGGCGAGGGGCTTCTCGGCATCCAGGGCTATAAAGATGCTTTTGATTTTACCATGCAGGGAAACGGCTGGCTTCCTTTTGCCAGCTGGAACTTTGAGACAGCCCGCATCGCCATCGGTCTCGGGGGAATTTACCACTTCCAGCGCTACAAAAATATCAGTTCGGAGCATGATTTCCTCTTCGACACTGTTTTCCGCTATCACAGTGATTCCGGAACGAGGGTCACTTTTTACGGCGGTTATGCCTGGAAAACCACACAGATTGAAGCGCTGAAAGACTATGTCCCCTACATCTATGACCGCTATCTTCACGCGAAAATTCAGGTGGATAAAATCTGGGAGAGCGGATTTGAAATGTATCTGGAGCACGGCCTTCACGATTTATACCGCTACCCGCTTTTCCCTTCTCCCCATTATCTTATAGGATTTGCCTACAATCTAGAGAACGGCCTTCGTTTTAGCGGCGATGTCTCCATGCGAATCGTGGATGGATACACTACGCCGCCTTACATCGACAGTCTGCTGGTCAAATTCGCGACGAGGTTTACATTTTGATGAAGTCAATTCTTAAGCTCATAAAAATATTCTCTCTCACCTGCGTCGCCGTTTTCTGCCTGCTCTCATGCTCCAACTATGGTTTTTTCTGGGGGCTTTTTGGTGAAGACGATGTTGACGAGCGTTCCGCTTATCTGACCGACAAGCAGGGCGAAAGTCCTGATTTTGAAAGCCAGAAAATACAGGCTTCAGAAAGTTACAGCGTACTTGTCATGACCGATTTGCATTTCGGTGCTTCCAGAGAAAGTATTGCTGAGACTGCTTTTTTTGATTGGCTTGAAAGACGGATGCAGGAAAAGGACTCTGTGAAAATCCCTCGTTTTGCCGTTAATCTTGGTGACACTGCGGATGGCGGACATGACAGCGAGTACAAAGAATACCTTCAGTTTGAAAAGAAAATAAAGACCATAGCAGGAAAATATCTCTACGGTGAAAACGGAGAAACAAAGGATTCTGAGCGGAAATTCAAGGTTTACAGCATTCTGGGGAATCACGATTTGTATAACAACGGCGTCACGGGCTTTATGGACTTTATCTATCCCTACAATTCAAGCTATTACTTCCATATTGACCGCAATGGCTCTCAGGGATTCAGCTATTATTTCCTTGACACAGCCAACGGTACTACGGGAACGACCCAGCTTGATGATTTCAAGACTAAAATCGAAGCCGACAGCCGTCCTAAAATTGTCTTCACACATTATCCTGTCTATGCCGGCGGAACAGACATGTTCATGATTCTTCAGAATACGCTGGAACGAAACACCCTGCTCACTTATTTTGCCGAAAACAATGTGAAGCAAGTCTACGAGGGACACGCCCACGCAAATTACGGCTTTGATTTCGGAAAATTCCGTGAGGATGTTATCGGCTCACTGAGATTTTCCGGCCGGGCAAAAAAACAGTGCGCCGTCTTCACTGTAAACGAAAGCAAGGGCACTGTCTCAACGGAAATCATAGAGTTTTAACTTCCGCGCAGAGAGCACATTTCCAATAATGCATTATGCATTATGCATTATTTCTTTTCCCACTCAACTTCCACCATGCGGTTTTCGATGTTTTCAATCCGCTGGAAGGTGAGGCAGGTCGCCTTATGCACTTTCAGCCCCCGCTTTGTCATGTAGGCTACAATCGGGTCTCCAGGGCTTGGATTACAGCAGCCGGCCAGAGTGCAGGTGACATTTTTCGTATTCTCAACGATGATTTTCCCTGTGTAGCGGCTTTTTTCGGCAAGCTCGGGATTCAAGCCCTTGGCAGAGCGGCGCTTGCGCTTTTCTTCCTGAATGGAACGGCTCCGCTCGTTCTGGGCGTCTAAATCCCTTGCCCTTTGCTCGGCTGCGGCCTTGTCCTCAAAAGTCGGGTCGTTTGCCAGAAGCCAGGAATGAATCTTCTGTCTGGCCTTGCCCGTCTTTACGATTTTGAGCTGGTTTTCGGTGGGGTGAGCCTGTGGATTCGTGATGATTTCGATAATCTGTGTGTTCTGCAATGGAGCCGTAATGGGGATGATTTTTCCGTCTGCCTTTGCCCCGACGATTTTCTCCCCGACGCCAGAGTGAACCCGGTAGGCAAAGTCGATGGCACAGCTTCCCTGAGGCAGCTGGATTACATCGCCCTTTGGAGTGAAGACATAAATCTCGTCACCCAAAAGCTCGCCCTTAAGCTCGGAGAAAAATGTCTCGTTGCTCAGGTCTTCTTTTTTGAGGTTCTGCAGCTGGTTGAAAATTCCCAGTGAGGCCACATCAACCTTGTCATGGTTCATGCCTTTTTTGTAGAGCCAGTGAGAGGCGACTCCGTGCTCGGCCATATTGTGCATGTCCCGTGTGCGTATCTGGATTTCCAGAGGCTTTCCCTCGCAGACCACGGTGGTGTGAAGAGACTGGTAGCCGTTGGCTTTTGGCATGGCGATGTAATCCTTAAAGCGGCCGTCCATGGGCTTCCAGAGACCGTGAACGATTCCAATCAGCGTGTAACATTCGGCGTTTGTCTCGCAGATGACGCGGAGAGCCAGCAAATCGTAAAGGGAAGAGGCGGGCACATTTCGCTTCTGCATCTTTTTATAGATTGAATAAAAATGCTTGGCACGGCTGGAAATCTGCACGCTGATTCCGATTTTTTCGGCGGACTTGTAGATTGCGTTCACGGCTTTTTCAAGGTAGGCCGCCCTCTCATCCTTTTTTTGGGCGACGATAGCCTTAATCTGCTGGAAGACATCGGGATTTGAGTATTTGAGGCTCAAATCTTCCAGTTCAGATTTTACGCTCTGCATACCAAGCCTGTCCGCCAGCGGCGCCCAAATGTCTATGACTTCGCTTGCGACAAGCCTCTGCTTTTTTTCGTCGATTGATTTAAGATTCCTCATGCGGTCAAGGCGGTCGGCAAGCTTTACAAGGATTACCCGCACATCGTCAATCATGGCAAAAAGCATTTTTCGGATTGCGTCGGCCTGCTGTATGGTGGAGGCGTTGATTTTCATTCCTGTGATTTTTGATGTATCCCGCACGATTTTAAAAACCGTCTCGCCGAAGAGCGACTTCACTTCATCTTCGGAAATTCCCTCAACTTCAAAAATGGCGTGGAGAAGACCGGAGATAATGCAGTCCATATCCATTTTGCTCTGGGCAAGAATGGAAGCGACCCGGATAGGGTGGAGAATGTAGGGCAGGCCGCAGGCTCGGGAAAGGCCTTCTGTTTTTCTGCAGAGAAAATCCCATGCCATAGTGAAGCGTTCTTTTTCTTCCTCTGAAAATGAATCGAAAGTCTTAAAAAAAGTCTCCAAGAGAATCTTCGGATCTGTCTCGCTATTGTTAGTCGTAATATCAATCATAAATCTCCCATACCCGTCATTCCGAACTAGTTTCGGAATCTCACAATAAAATAGCACAAATCCTAGTAAATGGGTAGGGGAAAACGCTGGCAAAGCACAGCTTTGAACGAGAATCGCTAAGAATGCTTCCGCATTTTTTTTACGCTCCCTGCCTTTTCCCCAAAAGTTCTACTATTATCAATGCCAAAAATATGCTACAATTTCTTACATGAACATCATCGCTTCAAGGTCAAATCTTTCGGGGTCAATTACTGTACCCGGCTCAAAGTCTCATACAATCCGTGCCCTTTTGCTTGCCACGCTGGCAGATGGTACTTCTCACATAAAAAATCCTCTTCCCAGCGCGGACTGTCTCTCAACGGCGGCTGCCGTTCCCCTAATCGGCTCAGAGGTGGACTTAAATCTTCTTGCTGAGGGAGAGCCGGGAACTGAGTGGACTGTTTACGGGGCCGGCAAAAATCTTCACCTTCCCGATGATGTGGTGAATGTGGGCGATTCTGGCTCTCTTTTGTATTTTCTCACTCCGGTCGCGGCCTGCTTTGAGGGCACTTCGGTCTTTACCGGGGATGCCAGCATCCGAAAACGCCCCGTCCTTCATGTGGCAGATGCCTTGAGTCAGCTTGGAGCCAGGTGTTTCGTCACCCGCCCCGATTCCAACGGCTGCCCCCTTGTCATCACAGGCTCAATCAGAAAAGGCGGCACTGTCAAAACCCCGGGAGAAATCTCAAGCCAGTACATTTCCGGCCTTATGATGGCGGGAATCCTCACTGAGAAGCCAATCAAAATCGAACTTTCTAATCCTAAGGAAACGCCTTACCTCACCATGACCCAGAAATGGCTTGAAAAGGTGGGCGTTTCCTGCTCAATTTCCGAGAATTTCAGGCATATTGAGGTCACGCCAAATCAGAATCTCAAAGGCTTTGATGTGACCATTCCAAGCGACTGGGAGGGCGTGGCCTTCCCCTTGATTGCGGCTCTGGTCTCAGACAGCAAAATCACCATCGAGAATGTGGATTCCAGCGGCACTCAGGGAGATGACGCTATTGTTTCCATATTACAGTCTTTGGGAGCGGATATTGTCTGGGATAAAGAGAGCGAAAAAGTTTTTGTCGCAGGCGGAAAGTGCGCAAAGGACGGAATAGGCCGCCTCTCAACCGAAAATCTTCCCAATGGTGAGCTTCATGTGAACATTTCAGGCTTCCCCGACGCGGTATGCGCCCTCTCGGCCCTTGCCTGCTTTGTGGAAGGCACTGTAGTTATCGAAGATGCCGCCGTCTGCCGCCGGAAAGAAACCGACCGCCTTAAAGTGCTTACAATCGAGCTTTCAAGACTGGGAGCCTCAATCGAAGAAAAGGAAGATTCCCTCGTCATTCACGGACACTCTCCACTTCTCAAAGACGGCTCGCCAAATCCTGCCTTCAAACTTCACGGAGCGGTCTGCGAAAGCTACGACGACCACCGTATGGCAATGTCTCTGGCATCAATCGCCCTGGGCTTGCCAAAAGACGAAAGAATCATCATAAATAATGCGGAGTGCTGCGCTGTCAGTTTTCCCCATTTCTACGAAGTGATGAATGGAATAAACGCTCAGTTTAAAGAAGAGGAGTAGCCCTATGCTTACAGACATTGAAATTTCACAGCAGAACAAAATGATTCCAATCGTCGATGTGGCGAAAAAAATCGGAATCGGCGAAGACAGTCTTGAACTTTACGGAAAATACAAGGCAAAAATCACTATGGAAGAGCTTCGCCGCCTGCAGAAAAAAGCCTCTGATCCGAGGGGGCGGGGTAAACTCATCCTCACCACGGCAGTTACGCCGACCCCTGCCGGTGAGGGCAAGTCAACTGTCTCCATAGCTTTGGGCGACGGACTCAATAAAATCGGCAAAAAAGCCGTCATCGCCCTCCGTGAGCCTTCTCTCGGCCCCTGCTTTGGCGTAAAAGGCGGTGCCTGTGGCGGCGGATATGCCCAAATCGTCCCCATGGAAGACATAAACCTTCATTTTACAGGTGACATTCACGCAATCGGTGTCGCAAACAACCTGATTGCCGCCCTTATCGACAACCACATCAAGCAGGGAAACCTTCTGGGAATCGACCCCCGCACAATCACCTGGAAGCGATGCGTTGACTTGAACGACCGTGAGCTTCGCAATATCCTCGTGGGCATGGGCGGCGTGGCTGACGGAATGCCCAGGGAAGACCATTTCTGCATCACTGTTGCCAGCGAGCTTATGGCAATCATCTGCCTTTCTTCTTCAATTTCTGACCTTAAACGCCGGGTGGACTCAATCACAATCGGAAAGACCTTTGACAAAAGGCCTGTAAAATTCGGCGAGCTTAAATGTACCGGGGCAATCGCCGTTCTTCTCAAAGACGCGATTAAGCCGAATCTCGTACAGACCCTTGAAGAAAATCCTGTTTTCGTCCACGGCGGTCCTTTCGCAAACATCGCTCAGGGAACGAACTCCGTGAACGCGACCCTCTCAGCCCTTGCGACAGGCGATTATGTCGTCACCGAGGCAGGTTTTGCCGCTGACTTGGGGGCTGAAAAATTCATGGATATTAAGTGCCGGGCGGCAGGAATTGCACCTGATGTCGTCGTTATCGTTGCCACAGTCCGAGCACTCAAAATGCACGGCGGCATGGCAAAAGCCGACCTCTCAACGCCAAGCATTGGAGCCCTTCAGGCAGGATTTGAAAACCTGGCCGTCCACATCGAGAACATCGCAAAGTTCGGCGTTCCTTCTGTTGTGGCAATCAACCGTTTCGTTACCGATACCGAGGAAGAAATCTCCTTGCTAAAAGAACTCTGCCTTAAAAAGGGTGCGAAAGCCGTTCTCTGCGAAGGCTGGGGTAAAGGCGGGGAAGGAGCGACGGAGCTTGCAAAAGTCGTTGCAGATGTCGCTGACTCAGGCGAGGCTAACTTCCATTATCTTTATCAGGCGAATCTTTCATTTGCCGACAAAATCCGCACCCTTGCAAAAGAAATTTATCGGGCAAGGGATGTGGAATTCGCTCCAAATGTACTCAAAAAACTCCGGGAATTCGAGGAGCAGGGCTACAAGGATTTGCCGGTCTGCGTTGCAAAAACCCAGAATTCAATCAGCCATGACCCGACTCAAATGGGCGCGCCGAAAGATTATGTTTTCCCGATCCGCGATGTGCAGCTCTATTCGGGAGCGGGCTTTGTCGTCGCCCTTGCAGGAGAGATTATGACCATGCCGGGCCTGCCAAAACTTCCCGCCGCCCTTAACATCGACATTGATGACGACGGCCATATCTCGGGCTTGTTTTAAATTCTGAGGTTATTATGTTCGGATTTTACTTTAAAAAGAATTTCGCCGACGGCTGGGACAATTTTTTCTTCCTTGTTCTGTCAAATGCAATCAATATTCTCCTGCTTGTCGGCTCTTATTTTGTCATAAGGGCGGCTGATTCTTTCGGTTTTTTTGCACTCATGTCTGCTTTTATGCTGTGTACAGGCATTCTCTCGATTTCTCTCTTTGCATGGGGGGCAAATGCTGCGAAAATCGCTGATTTCTGCAGTCCGTCTTTCGGCCTTTTCTTTTCTGCCCTTAAATCGGTTTGGAAAACAGGTCTTGCTTTTGGACTTATGGTTTCCTTTGTCCTGATTCTCGTGCGTATTGCCGTTGCCTATTACCTGCGCCTGTATTTTAAAGACGGTAATCTTATCGGTCTTATCGTAACTGCGGCTCTCGGCTGGTTCCTTCTGGTTTCAGCCATCGCTTTCCAGTATTTTATCCCCCTCTTTTTTTTACAGGAAAACAATGGATTTAAAAAATGCCTCAAAAAATCCTTCATTATCTTCTATGATAATGTGTTTTTTTCAATTGAGCTTTTCCTTGTGAATATCGCGCTCTTTGTAATTTCCTGCGTCACTTTTATGATTCTGCCGGGCTTGAACGGAATCTTGCTTTCTTCAACGAATGCTCTCCGGCTCCGCCTTTACAAATATGACTGGATTGAAAAGATGAGCGAAAATGACCCGGCTTTTGCGACTGACCGTGATAAGCGCAATGAAGTTCCCTGGGACGAGCTTCTCGCCGATGACAAAGAATCTCTGGGACCCCGCAAGCTCAGTTCCTTCCTCTTTCCATGGAAGTAATACTTGAAATACATGTTTTTTCACGATAGACTTTATACATTCATTAAAATCTATGGAGAAATAAAAATGAAAAAACTTCTTTCACTTGCTGCCGCTCTTCTTGCAGGCTCTCTTTTTCTTACATCTTGTAACGAAAAAAACAACAAAATTAAAATCGGTGTAATCCAGCTCGTTGAGCATCCTGCCCTTGACAAAAGTTATCAGGGCTTTATCGACGCACTGGCTGAGGCTGGCTACAAAAACGGCGAGAATATCGTTGTTGATTACCAGAATGCTCAGGGTGAACAGGCAAACTGTGTCACAATTGCTAACAAATTCGTAAACGACAAAGACGACCTTATCTTCGCAATCGCAACTCCGGCTGCACAGGCTGTCGCAAACCTCACAAAAGATATTCCGATTCTTGTTACGGCTGTTACTGACCCTGAAACAGCAAAACTCGTAAAATCAAACAAAAAACCTGAGACAAATGTTTCCGGAACATCAGACCTTACCCCAGTTGCCGCCCAGATTGAGCTTCTTAAAAAAATTATTCCGAGCGCAAAAAAAGTCGGTCTTCTTTACTGTTCAAGCGAGGCAAACTCAATCTTCCAGATTAACATCGCAAAAGAAGCCTGTGCTGCAAACGGTCTTGAATATGTTGAAGGCTCTGTCTCTAACTCAAACGAAATCCAGCAGGTTACACAGAGTCTGGTCGGCAAAGTCGATGCATTCTATGTTCCAACCGATAATATGCTCGCCGCTGGCATGGCAAATGTCGCTATGGTTGCAAACGAGGCAAAACTTCCGGTTATCTGCGGCGAGGACGGTATGGTCGTTTCTGGCGGTCTTGCTACTTACGGTATCAACTATTATGAACTTGGGAAACTCACTGGCAAACAGGCTGTAAGAGTCTTCAAAGATGGCGCAAAAACTTCAGAAATGCCTATCGAATATCTTGAAAAATTCGATTTCTCTTACAACAAAGACACTGCCGCAAAAATCGGAATCACCATTCCAGATAATCTGTAATATGAGCCTCGGAAACTTCAGATTATCGAAGTTTTGGAGATTACTCGTGAAATAAAATAAAAAAAATCATCCAGCCCCCTTAAAAAGTCGGAATAATCAAAAAAAAAAAAAGAATGTTTTATTCCGACTTTGCTAGAATATTATTATCAAAAAGTATGCATGAAAAAAGGGGGCATATTATGAAAAAATTATGGAAGATGTTCGCACTTTTGCTTGCGATGTCTTTAATTTCTTGGGGAGGTTTGTTCACATCTTGTTCTAGTGACAGCGATGACGATGACGAGCCTTCAGTCACTCCGACTGAAAAAACAGACGATAAGAGTGATCCTTCTTCTGAAAAGGACACTGTTACATCAATCGAGGTCGAATATGCGGCCGAAAAGACATGGCATGTCGGTGATACGATTTCTGCCAGCGATGTAAAAGTTACTGCTGTATTCAAGAGCGGAACTAAGCAGGTGGTTTCAGAGGGCATTACCGTTGAGCCGTCAACTCTCACAGCTGATACAAAAACCATTACGGTAAAATATTCTGGTTTTACAAAAACTCTTGATATCAGCGTAGTCGAATCTGGCTCTGACGAGCAGGTCTTTGCCCAGACAATGACACTGGACTTTACAGGCGATGCTACAGGAGCGTCAGCATGGAACGGCGTTCCTAAACCTGAAACTCAAGGCTCATCATTGGTTACCCGATCTGAAAATTCTTACACAGGTTATTTGGGAAGAAAATTCTGGCTTGTAAATGGCGTTTATGCTGAGTACCGAAGCGGATTGGGCTACACGCATAGTGAAAATGATGCGACTCTCGAGTCCGCAGATTTTGTAAAAGCCATTGAGTCAGAAGCAATAACAGGCCCGTTTGAGCTTTCTGTAACTGAAAATACAAATAATGCCGGCCGCTTGCTTAAAATTTATATCAGCACAAGCAAGGAAAACTTGTGGGATGATGCGAATGTTGTCTTGAGTGAGGGCCTGGAAAAGAAAACTCACACTGTCTCTTATGACGGAAGCGATGGAGTTTATATCGGTATTGGTACCTTACCGGCTGAGAATAAAACTGTTTATACATCTTTGCAAAATATTGTCCTTAAAAGCAACACTGCAATTCCAGAGGACACTTTCCCTGTAACAAGCCTTGCCTTTACGAACAGCGGAGTTGCAGACGGTGCCCTTGTCATTACAAAAGATGCCGTCGGAACAGACGGTTATCAGCTTACGACAGAAGTCCTTCCGGCTTATGCAAGCGATAAAACTGTTTCATACAGCGTGACTGGAAATTCAAAAGTTTCCGTAAGCGAAAGCGGACTCGTGACCATAGCTTCTGACATGAGTGAAAATGAGACCGTTACAATCACGGCAAAAGCAAACAATGGAGATGTAAGCGCAAACCTCAATCTTACGGTCAAAGCTGTGGCAGGAGATTCAGATCAGGTCGCGCAGACGAAAAATGAGCTTGCGACTGCTCTCGGCTCTTTCTCTTACGGAGATACTGCGAGCGTAGTTGCAAATGCAAATACTCTCATCTCGGCAACGACATTCACTTACGCTGATGTTCAGATTGTTCCGTCTGTGGAAGCGACAACAGGTCTGCTCACATTCACAATCACAAAAGGCGAAGCGACTGACACTGTAACTTTTGAATACACAGAAGAAATCGCAAAATC
This sequence comes from Treponema sp., assembly GCA_017468745.1. Taxonomy (GTDB): domain Bacteria; phylum Spirochaetota; class Spirochaetia; order Treponematales; family Treponemataceae; genus Treponema_D. Next base: position 16,689 of record JAFUHS010000050.1, read on the forward strand.
AGCGGTAAGCAAGGCTGTTGAGGCTATTGCCGCCCTTTCAGCTTACAAGTGGGCTACTAATGCGGATGCGACAAAATCAGCTCTTGATTCGGCAATCTCAGCCTCAAATCTGGCTGATGTAGATGTTTCAACCGTAACAGGCAAGACGGAAGACGGACAGGCAACTGTCACAGTGACGGTTACAAACAAAATCATCACAAGCGTAACAGACAGCACTCTTGTTCTTGAATCTCCGAGATATACGGTAGCTGATGGAGTACTCACACTTTCTGCAAAGAGCTATGAGTATTATTTGTCTTTTGACAGTGTAACTTCTACTACAGGAGATGATGCTTGGTCTTCTACTACTTCTACAGTATCTAAGACCGGGCGTTCTGGTGCAGAAGCATTTAAAACTTCTTTCACAGGATTTGATTTGAAGTCTTCTGCCACAATTACACTGAAATTTACAAATGTCTATTCTTTATCATTATGGATAAAAGGCTCTCTTGATGGTCGAACTTTCTCTATCAATGGAAAAACTTTTGAATTAAATACAAGCGATAAAGTTACGGCAGGGAATTTAGCGCCTGACTATACGACAGGTGACAATTCTCGGTTTGATATTGAAGATATTGACCCGACCAGCGTAATGACTTTAGTAATTACTGGTGGAAAGAGCTCTATTTATCCTCTCGGTATTATCCTCTATTCACCAAGCGGAGACCCAATCACTATCGGAAACACCAGCTCTATTCCGTCTGACACGAATGATGTCACTCTCGTTTCCAATGATGACAACACCCTTACTGCAAGTGCAGATGGAATCTCTTCGTTCACCTGGTATGTGGATAACGAAAAACAGACTTCAACCTCTGCTACACTTGATTTGTCTAGTGCAAAGGTAGGCGGTGCGTCACTCACAATTGGCAACTGGTATGAGGTTCGTGTCGAAGCCCTGATTGGCGGAAACACTTATTCAGACTCTATTACCGTACAGTATAAATAAAAGGGGAAGCAAAAATGAAAAAGTTAAATGTCATAAAAGCTTTATTCGCGGCTGCGGCACTGACCTTTGCATTGCCTGGCTGTAGCGACCTCAGCACGACAGATGGAAATTCTGCTCTTGTTGAAAAAGAAGGAAAAGTCGGCGTAAAACTCGCCGTTTCGGAATCTTACCGAACGATTATTTCAGAGTTGCCGTCGGATTTAAAATATTCTCTTACGATTACGGGAACAGGCGAGGGCGCTAAAAGCGAAAACTATACTCTTGAATCCCTCACTGATTCAGTCGTTTACTATCTTGAAGCGGGTGAGTACACATTTACCCTCAGCGGACTCTCTGGCGAAAAAACAATCGTCAGTGGAACAACAAAGCAGACCGTGAGCGCAAGCTCTTCAACCGTATCAATCGCACTCTCAGCTGTTACAGGCGAGGCCGTGGATGTGACCCTCAATCTTACAATTCTTAGTGGCTACGGCGTAAAATCTGTAGAAGCAAGTGTCTACACAGATTCTGAATTGGCGACAGCATCGACAGACGCGTCTGATAAGCTTACCTTTGACTCTGAATCAAGTGCACTCAAAGGAACAATTGTAAGCGGCGCTAACAAATGGGTAAAAATCGACCTCAAAGACGAGTCTGGCACAATCATCGGAAGCAAGACAGAACAGCTTTTCATGATTGCAGGCTCTGACATTGAAGCACCTGTAACAGTTCCTGTAAAACAGTACAAAGCTACTGTTAAACTCACGGCGACAGAGGCAAAATCAATCACACTCAAGAACTCAGCTGTCACAAGTGCAAGCTATACAGGAATCGTGTGGGCTGCAGCTACAGCTACAGCTACAGAGGAAAGCGGAGTCTATACCTATTCTGCTTACATTCCTGCCGGCTCATACAGCATTTCAGTTGACGGCTCTTCTTTGGGAACTGTCAGCAGCGTAGAAACGGTAAGTGTTGATGCGAGCAAAGCGATTACGGGAATCACAGCCGAACTCAAAACAGGTGCACCCACTTTCTATAGCGACGATAACGACGAGGCTTTGAAAAATCTTATCCTCGAGAATATCCTCATTACCGTAAACTACAGCGACAGTTCAAGCGATGAGCCAATCCCTGCAAAGGAAGCCGGCAAAGATGCAGTGGCTTCTATCACAATTGACTCTACCAAGATTGGCGAAGCCCAGAATGCGACAGTGACCTACAGCGGACAGACAACTACGGTCAGCGTAACATTGGCAGAGGTTCTTCCTGAAAGTATTGCTGTTAAAACAGCCCCTGCTAAAACAACTTATACAGTGGGTGATGAGCTTGATTTGACCGGTCTCGTGATTGACCTTACCTACAACAATGGGGATAAGGAAGAAATTCACTATGACTCTAATAACGACGACGACTTTGAAACAAGTGGTTTTAATTCCGCAGCTGCCGTCTCCAGCCAGACAGTAACTGTGACCTATGAAGGAAAGAGTGCGACATTTAATGTAGTGATAAAAAGTGCTGTTATCAGCGTATATGAACTGAGCGGTGAAAGTGCGACAATTTCTCTCGGTAAGACTCAGGTTGGTACTATTAAGGATAAAGCAAACAACGAGACTAACCAGTATCTTTCTGTAGCAAGTGACAACTGGTCATCAGAAAACACAATTGGAGATTACACAGATGTTTTCTACAATCTTAATGGGGAAGCTCGCAATATAACCGCAAAAGTTAAGGGAGTTGCAGGCTTTGACCTTTATGTTAAGAACTCTAATGCAGGTCGTACATTCACTGTAAAAATTGGTGACGGAGAGGCAGAAACTATTACTCATCCGGGATCTGTCAATGGTTCTGACATTATTAAGTTCACATTTAACACTGCTTCTACAGATGAACTTTCTATCGTAATTGGCGGTGGTTCAGGTTCTGTTTATCCCGGTTACATTGTTGCATACAGTGCTGCTCAGACAATTCCTGTAGAAACTGTAGAAATTACAGGTGCACCAACAGCAGCGGTTCTTCTTGCTGATGGCTCTGTTCAGTTTGGTGCAACAGTTGCTCCTGCTCGTGCAACAGCAAAGACCCTCACATGGACTTCAGGTGATGAATCGGTTGCAACAGTTGACTCAACAGGAAATGTAACATTTGTTGGAGCAGGAACTGCAACAATTACAGCAACAGCACCAAGTGGAGTAAAAGCTGAGGCTAAAATCACCATTCAGGCAGCAATCGTTGCGGTCACTGGTGTCAGCCTTGACCAAACTTCTGCCACGATAAAAAAAGCCGGAACGGTAACACTTACAGCAACTGTAGCTCCTGAAAATGCCAGCAATAAAAAAGTAACATGGACTTCTTCTAAGGAGGATGTCGCCACAGTTGAAAACGGCGTGGTAACAGGTGTTGGATCGGGAACAGCTACAATCACCGTAACAACAGAAGATGGTGAAAAAACTGCGGAATTTGAAGTGACTGTGGAGGTAGCTTATGTTGCCGCCGGAAAATATAATCTGACAACAAAAGCCATCTCTGGTTATACCGTAGATGGCGATGCAAGTGGAAAATGGGACTCGCAGAATGCTGGAGATTCTCAGACACATGACAATATTACGGTAACAGCAAAAAATGACTCTTCAGGTCCAAATATCAAACCTGAGAGTCAGAATGCGGGAAGCATTGTATTTGACTTGAATAGCACATTAACGCTCACATTCACTGATAGTAATAAAAAAGGAATCACGATTACACCCAGCAATGGTGGTTCGGTAAAAATCGGCGATGCTGCCGCTGTAACTGAAATCACAGGGACTCTCGGTGCGGATGGAACTGAAACAACGGTAACACTTACTGCTGGTTCATATGTGCTGTACGGTGCTAGTACTAGCGGCTCCGCAAAAGTAAAAACACTTACTTTCGCAGCTGTTGAGTAGCACATGATACAAACTGATTTCTTATTAGAGACAAGCTAATAAACACTTACGGACTGCCCGCAATCGGGCAGTCCGTTTTTTAGGCAGCTGGCAATATTCATGAAAAATATTGTCAACGGTGTTTGTTTTCAGTCAGTAAAATGTATGCACGAAATAGTAGTTTCACCTGGCATTTTGTTTGCACAAAAAATTCCGTGCCAACTGTGAAATCTGTGTTTCTCCACACTTCTCACAGCTGGCACTCCGTCACACGGAAGACTATATCCCTATCCCAGTGAGGGCGTTAGCCCGAACAGCGTTAGCGAATCTTCCGTGTGACAATTTTCTCTCAAAGCAGAGGTACAACACATAAAATGGCATAGAGCCAGTTCGTGTGTAACACAATCAGGGATGGAATAACAGAAGCAGGGCTTGTGAGAGTACAGGCAAAAAAACTTGACGGCAAGGGTAATATGTGCTATCTTGATAAAAGAAGGTGCACCCGTTCCAAAGCGGATTGCCCCACAGTTTGATTTTGAGTCTTATGACTCGCAAGCCCATCCTGAGGTCAAGACAGGATGGGCTTTTTCATTTACTCTTTTTCTTCGTTGTTTTTGCGAAGGTACTCAAGCAATGCAAGGACAAGTAGCGACAAGTTAATCGCTAACGAAAGAATTTCGTAAACTGTCATCTTGAGCCTCCTACTATCATTATTCCAGTCCTATTGCTAGAACCAGTAGAGTTCGGGGGCAAGTTTCCGCCCTGTCACGGGTGCTGTTATAATATACTATAAATTTGTTTCTGTGACAAGTAAAAAGTATTATCTGCCCTTGCGTTTTGCCTGCGGCAGGCCGTCACACGGAAGAGTATATCCCTATCCCAGTGAGGGCGTTAGCCCGAACAGCGTTAGCGAATCTTCCGTGTGACTTTTTTATTGCCTGTATAAAAATTTATCAGATATAGAAAATGCGGTATCGACAGAAATGAGGATTATATTTCAGTCTTCCGTTTGCACGGTGAGCTCTTCTTTTAGGGCAAGAACCTGCTCAAGGGGCAACGAGCAACAACGGGATACTTTTTCAGGGGAATCACCTTCTCTAAGAAAATTCTTCGCGTTCGCGATGGCGTTTTGCTGGGCACCCTCAGCCCGCCCCCGCTCGTAGCCCAGCTCCATGCAGGACTGGTCGTGAAGCTCCTGGTCGAATTCCGTAAGCAAGCTGTTCGTAATGTACATTTTCTGCTCCTCGAAGAAGCCTTCCAGAAACTGTTTCCGGATGGCGTAGTTTACGGCCTCGTTGATGGACTCGGGCGGCTCCATGCCCTTTCTCTGGTTCTCCCTTACCCTGGCAACGAACTCCGTATAATAATACAACGACTCGCACTTTTTTTGAAGAGTCTCGTTTGCCCCCCGGTTGATGTTTATCACCGTTGCCGTCCACTCGAATTCGCCGGGCTCGCAGGAAATCTCGAAG
>JAFUHS010000006.1 GCA_017468745.1 Treponema sp.
CATGCCTGCCCTTAACGAGCTTAAAGATTTGCTGGCACTTCCGCGACTGCCAGAGCGAATCGAAGGCTTTGATATTGCCCATATCGGCGGAAAATTCCCGGTGGCCTCCCTCATTTCTTTCTGGAAGGGAAACCCGGACAAAAAAAATTACCGCTACTTCCGCCTCAAAACCACCAACGGCGTAATCGACGACTTTGCCTCCATGCGGGAAGCCGCCACCCGCCGTTATTCCCGCCTTTCCAACGAAAAGGCAGAACTGCCTGATTTGATTTTAATCGACGGCGGCATTGGTCAGGTAAACGCCGTTGACGGAATCCTAAAAATGCTGGATTTAGACATTCCCATTGCGGGCTTGGCCAAGCGGGACGAGGAAATCTGGAGGCCCCACGCCTCAAAGCCAATCTGCCTGCCCCGTCGAAATGATGCCCTCCGACTCCTGCAGCGCGTACGCGACGAAACCCACCGTTTTGCCACCAGCCGAAACCAGAACCTGCGCACAAAAGAAAACACGGTCTCAGTTTTCGCTTCCCTTCCCCATGTGGGAGCAAAGCGGGAGAAAATTCTCATAAAGACATTCGTCACTCTTGAAGATTTGGCCGCCGCCCAGGAAGCGAAAATCGCCCAGGCTCTGAATGTGAAGGCCGGAATCGCCACGGAAATCTTACTGGCTGCCAGAACCGCCCTGGAAAAACGAAATGAAACGAAAAATGCAAAAAAAGCCATGTTTGCCGCCCAAGTTGGAAGCCCTGCCGGAAATGAAGAATCCAGCTACGCCTCAGATTTGGCCGCCGCTGCTCTGGAATAGTTTTTCTTTTTTCATACAGACAAAAAATTCTTGTTAAGAGAAAAATTCAGTGCTAAAATAGTATTGCTGTTATGAATCTGAAAACTGTTCAAGAAGCACTTACCGTTTCTTATATCAGCTTTGACGCGTTCTGTGCCCTTATCATAGGTATCTTGATTTACACGACTGTCAATGATGTAGACAGAACAAAAAAAAGAATTCATCTTCTCAATGAGCTTATCGCGGTCACTCTTTATTGTATTGCCGATTTTATCTGGCGGCTTGCATTCAGTGATTACGGAATTCCCCGAACAGTTTTTTCACGCTATATCACAAATGTCATCATGTACATAATCATGGCTATTTGTTCTTATGCTATATGCCGTTTTCTAGTCTCAATTTGGGAAATTGTCGCCATAAAACTTATCATTCCAACCCGATTAATTTTCATTCCATATATTCCAATAATCATTGCAATTATCAGCACGCCTTGGACTCACATCATTTTTTCAATCAACGAAAATGGCGAACTTGTCAAAGGTCCCCTCTATATCATTATCATGATTCTCTTATTCGGCTATGTCATTGCCTTCGGACTAATGTCACTGGCTCTCTACTTCCGAACAGAAAATGATTTTGCAAAAGAACAGTATTTTTTAAGCAGTCTCTACACAGTTCCTGTCGTTATCGGCGGATTCATGCACTATTACAACTGGGCGGTTCCGGCCTTCGCCATAGGATTCACGATTGCGACCCTCATCATCTATATTTTCCAAATGCGGGATCAGGTTTCCCTCGACGCACTCACGGGAATCAACAACCGCCGTCAGGGAGAGCGCTTCTTCATCGAACAAATCAAGCGAATCAACGAAGAGCCTCACTCAACGATTGATTGTCTTTATCTTTTCATGATGGACTTAAACAAATTCAAGGCAATAAACGACACTTACGGTCATACGGAGGGCGACAAGGCTCTCATAGCAACGGCCGAAGTTCTAAAAGAAGCCTGCTCTCATATCCGCCGTCGCTGCATTATGAGCCGATTCGGCGGAGACGAATTTGTCATCGGAGTAGTTTTCACCCCCGAAGAAGCCCATTTGCTCCACGAAAAAATCCAGCACCTCATCAAAGAAAAGAACGATGAGCTTAATGCTCCCTACAAAATTTCTATCAGCATAGGATTCACTTATTACAAAAAAGAATACAAGGATTTCCGCACATTCCTCTCAAATGCCGACAAACTCATGTACGAAATGAAGGAAATAGCCCATCGGGAAGCTGATTCAAAAGAATAGAAGCTTCGGAAACTAACAAAATTTCCCCGCCAGTCTAATAATCTTATTTTCGGCAAGTCCACTCTATTGCTCGGCTTTAACCAAAAAGAGCTTTATTCCCTCGCCAGCGAATTTTTCCTTGACGGCGGCGATAATCGCTTTCATCACGGATACTTCTTTATCCTCAACATAGCTTATAAGGATAAAATTCGTTTCAGGCCAGGTGGCACTTCCCATTTTGTAGGAATTTTTGCCCCGCCCCACGACGGTGGGGATAATCGTATAAAGCACGCCTGGAATATGCTCTTCCATGAGGGTGATGATTTCGTCCTGTACGGACTGATTGGCGATAATTTCACATCTAGTCATATTAATCCTCCGTCAATAAAATCTGGATTTTCGATTTGTCGATTTTCTTTTCTTTCATTACCAGAGAATAAAGGACGGGGATGAAGAAAAGGGTGACGAATGTTGATGACAGAAGACCGCCTACTACCGCCACTCCGATGGGCTGAACCATGCCGGCACTTCCGCTGGTGGCGAAACACATGGGCAGCATTCCCAAAACCGTGGTGAGCGTGGTCATCAAAACAGGACGCAGACGGCTGGCTCCGGCTTCAAGGCAGGCTTCCTTCATTTTGTAGCCCCGGTCAATCAGAAGATTCGTGTAGTCAACCAGAATAATTCCATTGTTTACGACGATTCCAACCAGCATAATCAATCCCACCGCACTGACCATGGAAATTGCCTGTCCCAGAATCTTGTAGATGGCGACGACACCGATAATCAGGAAGGGAATTGTCATCAGGTTGATGAAGGGAGCCTTAAAGCTCTCGTAGGTTCCCGCCATTACACCGAAAACCAGCAGAATAGCCATCAGTATGATTAAGCCGTAGGTCTTTCCCTGATCCTGCATATTCTGCCATGCGCCGTCATAAACGAGGGTAACATCATCTGGAACGATGAAGGTCGATGCGATTCCCTCTTTGATTGCCTCTTCCACTTCGTAGGCATTCCTGTCTGTGAGGATATCGCAGGTAATTGTGACAATCCGCGACTGGTTTTCCCGCTTAATGCTTACCGGTCCCAGGCCTTTTTTGACCTGAGCGAAGTTTGCCACGCTGACCTTGCCGCCCGTTCCGTTTACGTAAATCTGCTCCAAGTCTATGACCTGCTTGCGGTCTTCTTTCTGGTACATGAGGACAGTAGAATAATCTTTTCCGCCCTCACGGTAAGTCGTTGAGGTCACGCCGTTCATAGCGTAGTTGATTTCTTTTGCC
>JAFUHS010000051.1 GCA_017468745.1 Treponema sp.
CGCGCTTTTCACCGACTTCTACGAGCTTACAATGGCTCAGGGCTACTGGAAAAACAAGATGAACCATCAGGTCGTCTTCGACATGTTCTTCAGGCGGCAGCCTTTCAACGGCGGATTTTCCGTATTCGCAGGTCTTGAAAATCTTATCGACGCAATCACGGACTTCACTTTTAAAGAGGACGACATCGCCTACCTTCGAAGCCAGAACATTTTTGAGGAAGGATTTCTGGAATTCCTCAAGGATTTCCGTTTTACCGGCGACATGTACGCTTTTGAGGAAGGCTCAATCATCTTCCCCCAGGAGCCGATTGTCCGAATCCACGCGAATTTAATCGAAGCCCAGATTGTAGAGGGGCTCATTCTCAACATCATCAACTTCCAGAGCCTTATCGCCACAAAAACGGCCCGGGTCTGGCTTGCAAGCAAAAAAGGCGGAATCATGGAATTCGGACTTCGCCGCGCCCAGGGACCAGACGGCGGCATGAGCGCAACCAGGGCGGCCTTTATCGGCGGAGCTGCGGGAACCAGCAACACTCTGGCGGGAAAAATCTACGGAATTCCGGTCATGGGAACTATGGCCCACTCATGGATTATGGCTTTCCCATCAGAACTGGAGGCTTTCCGTGCCTATGCGAAAATTTACCCCACAAACGCAGTCTTCCTGATTGACACCTACGACACCCTCCGCTCAGGCATCAAAAACGCCATCATCGCAGGCCGGGAGCTTGTGGAAAAGGGCTACAATTTCGGCGTCCGCTTGGATTCAGGCGACATCTCTTACCTTACCCGTGAAGTACGCAAGGAGCTGGACAAGGCAGGCTTCCCGCAGGCAAAAATCTGCGTCTCAAACGAGCTTACCGAAGAAATCATCGAAACTCTGGTTCAGCAGGACACCCCGATTAACTCATGGGGCGTGGGCACCCACATGGTAACAGGCGGAAACGAGGCCAGCTTCACTGGCGTTTACAAGCTGGGTGCAAGGCACGACGAGGCCACTGGCGAAATGAAAGCTGCCATGAAATTCAGCGATAATCCCGAAAAGAACACAAATCCTGGCGTAAAGAATGTCTACCGGCTCTACGACTCTGAAGGCAACGCAAAGGCAGACATCATCGCACTTGAAGACGAGAAAATCGAAAGCGGCCATGAATACCGCTACTATCATCCAATGGTCGATTACCGCCAGTTCACTTTCACGGCGGCAAAGGTTGAGCCCCTCCTCAAAAAAGTTGTCGCGGGAGGAAAACGAGTTGGCGAGAAAATCACTGAGGCAGAGGTTCTGCGAAAGGCACGGGAGACAATGCAGAAGCAGCTTGAGAGCTTCGACGGCTCATACAAGCGGATTCTAAACCCCCACATCTACAAAGTCTCCCTCACCGAAAAAATGAAAGACCTGAAGATGGAGTTCATCAAGGCGAGGATTAAGTAGAGGGCGAAAATCTCAGACCCGTGAGGAATGCAGCAGTTTTTCCGCACAGGTCAATCAGCTCAAAAAAAGCTTGTAATATCCTGTTCTCGTACGAAGCAGCCTGAGTTCACAAGCAGGGCTTGCTTTCATACATTTTCTGAGTCTGGAAATATAGGCATAGGCGGCATTTTTTCTTATCTTTTTGCTTTTGCACTCAATATTCAGTTGCATTTCTATTTCTTCAATCGAAACTTCTCTTGCCCGATTTTTATAAAGGAAGAGCAGCAGATTGTAAACTGACGGCGGAAGTTCATTTTTACCACGGAATAATTCAAGATTACTTTTTTTCTTAGTGTTTTCGTAGATTTTTTTTGACAATTTGTCGGCGGTAAGCGGCTCCGCCGGTTTGCAGATTAGATTTTTTATAACTTCGGATTCAAGGGCGGAACTGATTTTACGAAACAAGGGAATGAGCAGATGCAGGTTCTGGACATCATATTGAAATTCATTTTCAGATATCCAATAGCCCAGCCGCCTTTGCTCATCCATTTCAGGATTGCCGATAACGATAAGCGGGATTTTCAAATCTTTCGAATTCAGCAGATAATATATGAAATCGAGAAAACTTTTGTGATTTTCATGTTCCAAAAAAATAATATCGGCATAGAATTTTTCAAAAAACAAATCCCGCAATAAAGACAAAATGTCTGGAGAATAAGTCAGAGTATCACCATCTTCATAAATCTCCTCATACAAAAACTCAAAAACTTTTTTATTTACCCCGGAACAAACAAAGCGCACAAGTCTCTCCAAAAAAAGCTACTGTTTATCTATTAATTATAATCGAATTTAAAAGTCTTACACGAAAGTCATTTTCAGACAAATTTAATAAAAATTCAGACTAATCCGACATTTTTAAAGACAAGCATCTCAGTCAAACTGAGGATACGGAAAAAGAAACACTCATTAAGGATTAAGTTTCCAAGTTCCGTATTCATCAACGATTTGAGTTTTCATGCTTGCCAGAGGACGCCAGGAAACACTAATTGAGAAATAAGGACTGAAATCATAATAAGACTTACCGCCGTAGCTGGAATTATATCCGGTCGTAGAACTTGTCATAAGGCGAGGTTTTATGGAAAAAGAGCAGTTCAAATCCCAGTCGTCCAAATCATGGGTCACATCAATTTTTAGGCTCTGGATTTTAAATGCGCTGGACTTTCGTTTTTCTTCATCATCAAAGCGGAAAGAATCAAGCAAATCCTGTAAGATATTACGCTCTCCTTTCCCCATGTATTTTTCCTGATATTCCTCATCGCTACAGAAATAACGGTAAATGACACTGTTTTTTGTCTCCGCACTGAAAGTAATGCTGAGGAAATTATTAACCTTGAATGTAAGTGCTGGTATAAAGCGGAAATAGCTGTTGGTAGGGCGGACGAAATCATAAATTACGCTGGTTGAAAGCGACGGGGCAAAAGAAATCCGATCATTCATCCGCTTGAAAGTTTTTGAGCCACTGGAATAGGCGAGACTGAATTGATAGGGCTGGAATTCTTTATCGCTGTTTATAGTCCAACCTTTGCTTATTTTCGTGCCGTCCCCCTTATCCTCTGTGACAAAAGTGTATCCAGCGGTGTAGGAAGCTGTATAGGCAGCCTGTAATCCAAAACCAGACAGTGCGAATTTAAGAGATTTGTGTTCCTCTTCTTCCAGATCGTATGTATAAGACTGGGAGAATTTTAGTTTACTGTCAAACATATTGACCGTAAGAGATTGAACGAAGTCTTCTTTCACCCAAGTTTCATCGTCCTTGCTTTTTTGCTTGACTCCGGTTCCAGCATTAAAAACGACATAAGGAAATCCTAAAGTCAGGGTTCCCTTGTATTCATCAACCTGCGGCGGAAGAGTCGTGGTCAAAGAAAGAGTCTGGTAGACCTTCTTGGAGAATTGCTTTGCGCCCAGTACAAGGTTCAAATTGTGAACTGTAAGACAATCCTCATCAGCCAAATCTGTAGTCAGATAATCCCACTGCGGGTTGTCTGCGTCTCCGACAAATTCGGTACGAATCATTTTGACTGTTGTATTCCAGGTCAGCGCAGTATCCGCAAAATGCTCGGTGTAAAAGAAAGGTTTCAGCGTCAAAGCATTAACATCTGTTAAATCCAGCTTGCGGGCAGAATAATCTGACTTTTTTACTGATTGAGCAGAAGCCTCAGTATAGCCGCCTTCTGCCGTAGTGTCCGTAACCTTCAAATATGGGTGAGACTGATAGACAGGATTGAAAGTAAATGTATCCGTAAGGGTCACGAAACTGTCCCTGTAACCAAGTCTGCTGGTAATCGTAGTCGGAGCTTTCATCTGGATATAAGTTGACTGCATATCATTCCAATCGAAATCTTCAGGAGTCTTCAAGATTACAGAAGAATAGGACAATTGAGAGGTAAAATCCGGACTGACAGTGTATCCAAGCGAATAAGACAATCCGTTAATCGCTGTCGTAGAGAAGGATGGCGTTGCGATAGTCGGAAGATAGCTTTCAGAAAATACAGGATTTTCATTTTCCTGATTAGATTTCTCTTTTTTGTCAGAGTCGTCGGACTTGTCCTCTTTATCACTTTTGTTTCCGTCAGATTTTTCATCGCTTTTATCGCTGGTATCAAGCTCGTCAGGAAGAGGCAGGGACACAGAAGAAGATGCCGTTTTGTTGCTTGATTTATTTGGAAACTGGAGCAAAGTTCCGCTGATTCGTCCATTTGTTTTAAAGGGCGTAATCTGTGATGGATAATAAAACTTTCGCTCAGGGGTGTATGAAGCCCAGGCAGAATCCGAGGCATAACGCTCATCTGAACTGAGTTTTTCATTCGCTTTTGAAGAATAAACGATTGAAGAAGAAAAACTGGATAAAGCCAGAGAAGAAATAAAAGGATTAAGGATTTCAGGAACTTTGAACGTATAGGAACCGTTAAAACTCCATGTAAATGAAGAGTTTTCGCTTACAGTAATTTCATCGGTATTTTTGTCAGTACCGTTCATCGCAAAGTCAATCCAGTCCATGGTTTCTGCACGGGTGTTAAAATCGTAATTAAAATATGGGTCAGAATAAACCGGCATGGAGAATGTCATTGAAAAAGGCTTTGCAACTGTAAATTTGAGATTGGCCTGATAGCGGAAGGGAAGTTCCATTCCCATAAAGTTTGACTCATCGTTTATAATCTCCCCCGAGGCATTTTTAGCAAGGTAAAGGGAATTATTTCTGAAAACAGTATTAGAAAAGCCAAGCTCAAGATTCGTGGAAAGACTGGTCAACACAGAATTAGGCGCAAAAACACCGTCAAAACCGACCATTGCCCCCATATTGGCATAATAATCCGCCATGACTTTGAAATATTTTGAGGTGTCGCCCTTGTAATCGCTGTCAAGATTATGAAGAACGAGCCCTTCCCTCTTCTGTTCCTTCATCGAGCCGGTGTTCATAAAGCTGAAGAAGTTGATTTTGTCATCGCTGGATGAAGAGCTGGAGCTGGAAGAGGTTTTAGAGCGGATATCAGCAGAGCTTACGGCAGACGAAGGCTTGCGGCCATAGAGATAGGTCGTAGTGTTTATGTAGTAGCCCTCGCGCTGGCGGTAACCGAAGGCCGGATTAAAAAGAAGCTCGTCTTTCGGATAATAAAAGGCAGGAAGATACATAAGGGGAACCCGCCCGACAAAAAGCCTTGCGTTCAAGAAAGCAAATTCTCCGCCCGGTAAAAGCCAGATTCGAGAAGCCTTGATGCGCCAGTGGGGATTCTCATCGTCACAGAATGTGAGTTCGCCTGATTTAAAGGCGATTGTGCCCCCGCTGTCCCGGCCGAACACTTCTGAAGCTACGATAAGGGTTGAGCCAGAGGGCAGGTTGATTGCATCGCTTGAAGTCTGCACCGCCCGGCCATTGTCGAAAACGCCTTCTAGGGTGGCCGTGTTGAAAAGAAGGCTTGAGGCCGTGATTGTCTCGCCGCCCGCGCTTCCTCCTGACTGGGTGAGGGAAACGCTTCCCTCAGCATAAAGCATTTCGGTGGCA
>JAFUHS010000052.1 GCA_017468745.1 Treponema sp.
GCAGACTTCACCCTCAGGATTTACCGCCCGGTGCAGGATTCCCGGCGCAATGCACAAAAAAGTTCCCGCCATAATGTGAAGGGTGCGGTTCGCATAAAAGAAAGTGCGCTCTCCGCTCTCGATATAGAGGATTTCCCACCAGGGATGAAAATGCCTCACTGGATTTGTAATGGCATGGGACTTTTTTATAAGAGAAAATCCGCAGCCTGTTTTGATTTGCCGGTAGTCGGCTGGTTCTTTCATCAAAAACATCTAGGAAAGTATAACTCAAAATATGCACAAAAGAAAGTAAAATTCGCAAAAATTGTACAGATTTTTATATCGGCAGGATTTATCATAAAATCATGAAAGACATGAAGGCCGCAATTGCCAAGGCAAAAACACTGCCGCAAACAGAATCTCAGAAAGAAAGCATCTCTCTCAGCGAAAAGGAAAGCCTCCGTCGGGATATGATTCTCAATGGCGGTATGGTGAAGACGATTTTTTATATTGCCCTGCCTCTTGTTTTCTATAACAGTTTGAATCAGGTTTTTCAGCTCATCGATACCCTGATTGCGGCAAATATGAGCGCGGGAGTTGTCTCAACGGTTTCATTCATCTCCCAGATTGAGACCATGCTCTATGCCGTCGGCTCAGGTCTTTCTGTAGGCGGCTCAATCATCATCTCCAGAAGCTACGGCTCAGGCGACATGGAAAAAGTACGCTCTCAAATCAGCACTCTATTTTTTACAGGAATCGCCGTCGCATCATTCATTCTTTTGCTGGCAATTCCTTTTGCCTATCCTTTCTTAAAATTGCTCCGTATGCCCCAAGACTTAATCGGTCAGGGAACAATTTATTTTATGCTGGCAATCGGAGCCATAGTTTTTCAATTTATCAATGTAATTTATCTGGCCACTGAAAAATCACGGGGAAACACAAAAGTCATCATGTACTGCAATATGCTGGTCATGCTGGTTAAGACCCTCCTCAATCTCTGTGCCATCAATCTTATGAAAGCAGGTTTTGTCTCTCTCAACACGGCAATGTTTCTTCTCCCTGTGGCAACGATTCTCGCCCAAGCCTCGCTCACCGCAATAGCAGTCTTTAACCTTACAAGCAAGAAAAATCCTCTCAGAATCAACATAAAAAAGTGCCTCTTCAAGCAGACTTTTATCCAACCTCTCGCCAATCTGAGTATTCCGATTTTTCTGGAGAAATTCATCTTCGCTTTCGGAAAAGTCATCGTCAATTCAATGTGTGCCAGCATGGGAAGCACGGTGGTAGGTGCTCTGGGAGTTTCAAACAGGCTGGGCGGATTTTCAACGAACCCTCCGGCAGGATTTCAGGAAGCAGAGTCAAGCCTTATAAGTCAGAATCTGGGAAATCAAAACTTAAAGCGGGCACTTGGGATTTTTTACAGAACCCTTTTCATCAATCTGGGAATCGCAACGCTCTTTTTTATAATCATGCTCACCTTTAAAGACAGCATAATCTTTATGTTTGCGAAAGGTGATGCCTCATTCGCTGAGCAAATCGACGCAATCTACACTTATGAGTGCTGGGCATCGGTTTTGGTCTCAATAAACGCTTCTGTAATGGGACTTTTGTACGGATTCGGAAAAACACGAATCTCCATGGTCTTAAATCTTGTCCGACTCTTCGTCTACCGTATTCCGCCCCTTTTTCTACTGCTCCACTTTACGAACATAGGGATTCCGGCAGTGGGTATGGCAATGCTTATTTCAAACGGCATGGTCGGAATCACATCCGGCATAGTGGCAATCTGGTTTATCCGCAAAAACAAAAAGGGCACGGCTACATTTAAAATTTAAAGAGCAGACATTATCAATCAAAAGTGCTATACTATAATCGAGGTGATTATGGCGATTGAGCAATATACAGAAAGTCTTACGCTCTACGAGATGAAATGCACCATTGGAAAAAATTCCTTTGGTTTTGTATTTCCCCAAGGAGACATCACCGAAGTCGATAAAATCGAAGCTCTTCTAAAAAAAGCGGGAGGAAAGCCTAAAGACTGCGCGCTCTCAGACTTTTCTCTTGGCGGAAACGGAAAAGCGATGCCAGAGTACATAATCACCTTTAATGACGACAGTTCAACAATCATTGTCGTGGAATGCAAAAGGTCAGTGAAGAAACATGCCTCCGACGATTACAGCCACCCGAAAGACTTTGCCGTGGACGGAGTTCTTTATTACGCAAAATATCTCAAAGAAGAATACAATGTCATAGCCGTTGCCGTAAGCGGAACAAAAAAGAACGAATTAAAGGCGAGCGCATTCCATTGGGCAAAAGGGCAGGATACTTTTCAGGAATTGAAAAAAGCCCGCGACATCATATTGGAGCCTCAAAACTACATCGAACTCATAAAAGGAAGCAAGCTCAAAAAATCCTATTCCCTTGATGAAATACGGGAGACCGCAATCATCATGCACGATGCGCTCCGGGAAATAAAAGTGACGGAAGCCCACAAACCCATTTTCATCGCTGGAATCCTAATCGCCCTAAACGATGATGATTTCTGCAAATCCTATGCGGCCTTGCCATCGTTCAAAATCGTCATGCAGAACATCCAAAGCGCGATTGAGAACGTGCTTGCAGAGAGCGACATCAGGAACGAGAGAATCAGCTACATCAAGCAGGTTTTCAAGACATTGCAGGACAACACGAAATTCACGGCGATTCCGCTGGGGCATAAAAAGTCGATTACATGGTACATCGAGCAGCTGGAAATGAAGATAAAGCCGATGATGAACTACGCCGACAGCACTCTTGACGCTTTAGGAGTCTTCTACCACGAATTCATCAAGTATTCGGGCGGAGACGGAAGCGGTCTTGGAATTGTCCTCACCCCCCAGCACCTGACAGAATTCATGTGCGACCTTGCCGGAGTGAACAAGAACAGCCGCGTGGTGGACATCTGCTGTGGCTCCGCGTCCTTTCTTGTCACGGCGATGAACAGGATGGTCAAGGATGCGAATCCAGAAGAAATCGAAAAAATCAGGAAAGACGGATTGTACGGGGTTGAATTCGACGACGGCCTTTATACGCTCGCCATCGCGAACATGATTATCCGAAAAGACGGAAAATCGAACATCTACAAGGGCGACTGCTTCAACGAAAAAATAACGGACGAACTCAAGGATAAGCACATCAACATAGGCTTGATAAATCCGCCATATTCCCAGACGGACAAGGAAGAGCTTGAATTCACGGAGCATCTTCTCGACATTCTCAGCCCCGGTGGAACCGGAGTCGTCGTCGTTCCCATGAGCTGCGCAATCGGAACAAAATTCAAGACTACTCGGGAACGGCTTTTCAAAAAGCACACTCTCAAGGCAGTGTTCAGCATGCCGGACGATATTTTCTACCCCACGGGAACAAACGTTTGCGTCATGGTTTGGGAAGCGCACACGCCACACGACAGCAGCCAAGAGACATTCTTCGGCTATTACAAGGACGACGGTTTTGTGAAACGGAAAAAACTCGGCAGAATAGATGCCTTCAAGAAATGGGCAGAAATCGAAAAAAAATGGGTTTCCCTCTACCGCAACCGTGATATTGAAGAAGGCTTGACCGCCCGAAAATGTGTTAGCTGGCAGGATGAGTGGCTCTGTGAGGCCTATATGGAAACGGACTATTCAAACCTGACAGAAGATGACTTCCAGCAGACGCTCAACAATTATCTATCTTATCTTGTAAAAACGGGAGCTGTGTATGAATCTTGATACGAAATCGTGGAAAACATTTCGTTTCGGAGACCTGATTTCCAAAATTTACAAGGCAAAAGCCTACAAAGATGAAGATTTGTCATTTTCAAAAAAACTGACAGAAGATTCCATTCCTTATGTAACACGAACTGACTTGAACAACGGCGTAAAGGCATTCGCCCTTAGGGAAAGACTTGAAAACATCGAAAAAGGAAATGCTCTTGTAATAGGAGACACGACGGCAACAATCTCGTATCAAAAAGATGATTTTATTGCCGGAGACCATATTGTAATCGTTCGCACAAACTGGCTCAATGAATATACCGGACTTTTTGTCATGACTCTCTTGAAAAAAGAAAGCTACAGATATTCATACGGAAGGGCATTCAAAATTGACATTATAAAAGAAACGGTGCTGAAGCTTCCTGCTGACTCAGAAGGGAATGCCGACTGGGCTTTTATGGAGAACTACATAAAATCACTTCATAACAAAGCTGTTACGACAAAAATTAGGCTCAAAAAAACTAGCCTGGATACACAAAACTGGGGAAAATTCATCTTTTCAGATATTTTCACAATTCAGAATGGGAAAGGCATAAAAAAAGAAGAAATCGAAGAATTTCCAGGTGATTTCCCAGCCGTTCAAAGTGGAGAAATAAACAACGGCATTTTGGGGTTCATAGACAAGGATTATTGCAAAGAAATGAATTACACTTTTACAGACGAACCTTGCCTTACAGTCGCACGCACCGGAACTGCGGGATTTGTCGCATTCCAGGCCAAAGGCTGCGTCGTGGGAGATTCCGCAAAAATTCTGCTATTAAGAAATGAGGATTTCAAAAACAAATATGTGTATCTCTTTCTTGCTACAATACTAAACGCAAATCGCTATAAATTTTCCTATGGGCGAAAAGTGACCGAAGAAAAATACAATGACATGATTATAAAGCTCCCCTCCACCACCGACGGCACTCCAGACTTTGCTTTCATGGAACGATACATAAAATCATTGACATACAGCGACAGAATCTAATTTTGTTATCTCAGCAGAAGTTCAAGCACATCCCTTAAATTGGCCTCGTCTATCGGCTTTGCTACATGGGCGTTCATTCCCGCCGCAAAAGCGTTCTTTTTATCTTCTTCAAAGGCATTGGCCGTCATAGCGATGATTGGAGTGCTTGATTTTGACTTGTCTGAAAGTTCACGGATTTTTTTTGTGGCCTCATAGCCATTCATCTCCGGCATTTGTATATCCATGAGGATGGCATCAAAATAGCTCGGTTCTGAGCCAGAAACTTTTTCGACTGCTTCCAGGCCGTTTGAGGCAGACTCCACTTTAAAGCCCATCTCTTCCAAAAGCATGGCGGCAATTTCACGGTTCACTTCCACATCATCCACGAGCAAAAGCCTTTTTTTGCTGAAATCAATATTTTTATTTTCCAGAGAAGATTTGCCATCAATTTCAGCAGACAGAGATTCTGAAAGTCCGCTTCCGCTCTCCTCTCCGTCCGTAGAATCTTTTTTGACTTGGAGGGGAAGCTGTATCACGAATTCCGTACCTGCCCCCTGCTCAGTGTTGACGCTGATTGTGCCGCCCATCAAGTCGATGATACTCTTGGTAATTGCCATCCCCAAGCCCGTTCCCTGAATGCCGCTTACAGTGCTGGTTTGCTCTCTCTCAAAAGCTTCGAAGACCCGCTCTGCAAATGCCTTGCTCATGCCGATTCCATTGTCTTTTACGCGCAGTTCGTAAATAGAATTCTCTTTTTCGTAAAGGGAGACTGATATAGTGCCGCCTTTATTGGTGAATTTATAGGCATTTCCAATAAGATTCAAAAGGACTCGGTTCAGACGGTTCTGGTCGCAGAGGACGACAGGATTTTTTAACTGGCAGTCAATCAGGTAGAGAATATCTTTTGACTGCATTTGAGTGCTGAACATATCCCGAATTTCTTCCATAAGGGATTTTAAATTCGTTTCTGTAAGCTCCAGCTCCATCTTTCCGCTTTCAATCCGGCTCATTTCAAGGACATCGTTAATCAAAGCCAGCAAATGTTTGCTTGAAGAGTCTATTTTTGAAAGAAAATCCCGCATTTCCTCGATTGTGACATTTTCCCGCCGGGCAAGTTTTGTGTAACCGATAATCGCATTCATTGGAGTGCGGATATCGTGACTCATATTCGACAGAAAGACAGTTTTTGCCTCATTGGCACGCTTTTCTGCGTTCTTTTCTTCTTCCAGTGCCTTTTCCCGATGCTGCATTTTTGAATAGATGCTGAACATAATGGCAAGGGCAATCACAATCATGACCAGCTGAACAAAACTGTTGTTCAAAAGAGCGTCCAGAATTATATTAAGCTTTTTATCCAAAAAAGTTTCGGTCGTCTTCTCAAATTCTTTGTCTGCAACAATTCCCCGGCTTCCCATTTCATCAATATAAAAAGTGCTGATGTCGCTGAGGACATTTTCTGCCGTCTTATGAGTAGCCTGACGCATCCACATGATTGAAGTGAAAAAAATCAAAAAAAGAAGGGCTATCCAAACTACAGTCGATTTTCCGAAGCGTCGCTCCTTGTCGTGAGTGAAAACAAAACGGAAATACAAGAATCCCACCACGCTCCAGAAAGCCAGAATAAGATAGGATTCATGGGCCAGAGCGTTTATCGACCAAAATTTCGGAACGAGCAAAAATAGGGAGAAAACAAGCGAAAAGGAAAGCCCCAGAATGCCGGTCAC
This sequence comes from Treponema sp., assembly GCA_017468745.1. Lineage (GTDB taxonomy): Bacteria > Spirochaetota > Spirochaetia > Treponematales > Treponemataceae > Treponema_D. The sequence goes on from JAFUHS010000052.1 coordinate 6,447, forward strand.
ACAGTAAAAACGATTTTTTTCCTGAAAAGCGGTTTTTAACGCACAGGCAGAAGTGTAGGCATAGGCAATCGTAGCGCCAATCGTCGTGACATCCACAATCCAGCCGATAGCAGTGCGCCCCAGAAAGGGGATAACCGCCGAGACAAGCGTAATCAGCAGAATCGCATTGCGTGGAACAACATTATCAGAAGTATTTTTGAAGGTTTTGGGAAGGACTCCGTCTTCGGCAAGAGCACACAAGAGCCGGCTGGCTGCAATAGAATTTCCGATAATGCCAGTGAGAATTGCTGCAATCACAGCCGCACAAAGAAGAGCAAAGCCTGTCCTTCCAGCAAAACTTTTTACCGTAAAGAAAACAGGCATACTCACGAGCCTATAAGAAGGAAGGGCGATAAAAGTAAGAAGGATGTAGGCGACAAGCCCCGCAATAATAGCGAAAAGCATGAGCCAAATCGTATGTCTGGTGGAAAATTTAAATTCACGGACAGAATGAGAAAGAGACTCAAAGCCGATGAAGGCCCATGGCGAGAGTGCCGCAATCGAGAGAATCGAGCCGAGAGAAAGCCTGCCAGAATTCAGAGAATTAAATGCCGGAGCAAAGACCCGTGAAAAAGAATCAGCATTGGTTACGGCAATAAAACAGAAAATGACACCGAAAATCAGCAGAAAAGAGAGCAGGACCTGTATGATAAGCGTAATTTTTTTAGAGAAGATGCATAGAAGAGCCAGCAGGGCAAGGACGAGCAGTTCAAAAAGCACTTCACCGAAATAGATGCTAAAGCCTGCAATAGAATAATAGAATCCAAACTGAAGGAAAGAGCCGAACATATTCCGACTTATAAGAGCAAGGGCGGTAACATTAGCCCAAATGATAGCGATATAAGTGAGACTCAAAAACCATGCGCTCAAAAAAGCATGGTCATAGCCGAACAAGTTCTTTGTGTAGGAGTAAGTACCTCCGTCATCGGGATAGCGGCAGACCATATAGTGATAATTCACACCAATAAAAATCATCGCGATGGCTCCCAGAGTCATCCCAAGAGCTGTCCCCAAGGGACCGGCAATGGGGATAAAAGTGGTGCCCGGCATGATGAAGGCACCCCAGCCCACCGCAGAACCAAATGAAAGTGCCCAGGCTGACAAAGGAGAAACATAGCGGTTAAGTTCAGATTTCTGACTCATATTTTTTGAATCCTGTTAAAAAATATTATACACCATTTTTCAAATTTTGCTTGTATCTTCAGGCATTTATCGTTATTTTTATAGTGATGGAAGATTTATACGAAGTCCTTGGAGTAACAAAAACAGCATCTCAGAGCGAAATAAAATCCGCATACCGAAAGCTGGCGGTCAAATATCACCCCGACAAAAATCCCGGTGACAAAGCCGCTGAAGAAAAATTCAAAAAAATCTCCGCCGCCTACGAAGTTCTCTCCGACGAAACAAAACGCCGCCAGTACGATTCTTACGGCTCAACGAGCGATTACGGACAGTCTTCATCAAATTCTTATGGTTCTTACGGCTGGGGACAGCAAGGCACTTGGCAGGGGCAGTGGAAAGGAAACGGCACATGGCGGGCTGATACAGAGGAAGACTTCAACGATGCATTCAACCAGTGGTTCAACTACGCCCAACAGCAGAGTCAAAATCAGAATACTTATTATTACAGGACAAAGAGAGAGCCTGAGACAAAATCCGAGAGTTTCTTCTATATCTTGCAGAAACTCGCAATTCTTTTGATTGGCTTAGCCTCGTTCAGAATCTCATTATTCATAATCCCTTTCGGTCCGATTCTCTCGATTGCGGCTGTTGTGCACGGATTCACGGGCATTACAAGGGGATTACGAAGATTATTAAGGTAAAAACACGAATTACACCGATTTACACGAATTAAAAAGCATCCGATACAGTCAGTGCTGATTCGTGAAATCAGTGTCTGCGATTATGCGGCTATCGCTCGCGGAAAATGATTCGGCCGCGGTTCAGGTCGTAAGGAGACAGGGCAACTTTTACGCTGTCGCCAGGTACGATTTTGATATAGTGCTTTCGCATTTTGCCTGACAAATGCGCCATAACAATATGTCCGCCGTTCTTAAGCTCAACGCGGAACTGGGTGTTGGGCAAAGCCTCTTTTACAATGCCTTCAACTTCAATCGCTTCTTCTTTAGCCACGATTCCTCCAAAAATTTTACTTGTCTTTTCAAGATTTCTCCCTTATTATTATCTAATAACAAAAAAATTGCAACATGGGAGAAAGGGAACATGGAACAGGCATTCATTGACAAAATGCAAAAATCGCTCTTGGAGCAAAAAGAGCAAATCTTGAAATCATTGGCCGACAAACATTCTGAATATAAAAAGATGGTCGAAAGCGGCGAACCGGGAGACGAGGTTGATATCGCTTCCGATGTAATCGACGGAGCATTGCTGGAATCTCTGGGAGCACAGGACGCAAACCGCCTCACTATGATTAACAACGCACTGGATCGCATCCAGCAGGGAAAATATGGCATTTGCTTAAAATGTCACAAAGAAATCCCCCAGGAGCGGCTCGAGGCAATTCCGTACGCTTTTATGTGCATTTCATGCCAGAGCGAGAACGAACGCCGAAACCGTTAGATGGCAGGCGTTAAGCACAAAACAGAGGTCTAAATCCTGCAAAATTTGTATCCGGCTGTATCGATGTCATAAATGATTTCGGTATAGCCGATTTTTTTTGCAAGTTGCAGAGACTGCTCAAAGGCAAAGTCAAGATTTTCAGCCGAGTGAGCGTCTGCCGTAATTGCGACAGGAACGCCGGCTTCATATAGAAGAGTCAGAAAATACTCGCTAGGATATGGCTCTGAAAGATAGCCTCTGGAGATTGCCCCGGAATTGATTTCTGTGGCGATTCCTTTTCTGGCGACAGCCTTTGCCATTTCTTTCAGACAAGATTTGTACCAGTCTTCATTTTCGCTGAAAAAAGGCTGCTTTTCGTTGAATTTGCGGATTAAATCAGGGTGTCCGAGAAGGGCAAAATCCCCTCTCTCCAGCATTTCTTTCTGAAGGGCAAAATAATCTCCGATGAGAGCACGCATATCGTTTTTATAATGCTTTTCTGCCCCGAGCTGCAGGATTTCAGGCTTATAATCTACGGCAACAAGCCCTTCCCTCTGGAACAAAAAATGAATCGAGCCGATAAGATAGTCGGGCTTGAATTCAGCGTAATTCTCCATTTTGGGAAGAGTAACTCCGGGTATAAAATCAGCCTCAAAGCCCAGACGAATCCTAACCTGGGAAGCGTATTTTTCTTGAAGACGACGGATTTCAGTGCAATAGGAAGAGAAATCTTCGGGCTGCATATAAGTTTCCGTCCAAAAGGGATACATGCTGTGGCCGCTGAAGCCTAAAACGCGGATTCCTTTTTGGATTGCGGAAAGCACATTTTCTTCAAGCGTATTTTTTCCGTCACAGAAAGTCGAATGGGTGTGAAGATTTGATTTTATGTAGTCCCTGCTCATTGCCTCTCCTCATTTCCGTCAAAATCAGACTCAAAGTCTATGGCACCGTTAATAAGATTAATCTGTTCGACCGAAAGAGTCTGCATGACAGACTTCCATTTTTCGACCATAGCCTTTAGTGTCTCGCTCTTAAAGGGCTTAACCAAAATATCATTGATTCCGCTCCTCTTGTACTCATCAAAATCATTGGAATCATTGTTTGCGGTACAGGCGATGATGATTTCATTGTAGTGCATGGCTCTCAGTTCTTTGGTTGCCTCGATTCCGTTCTTTTCGGGCATGTAAATATCCATAAAGACCATGCTTATCTCTGGCGTATTCTCGATGATTTCAAGAGCCTCAAGCCCGTTTTCCGCCAGATAGACCTCGGCACCAAAGCGTTTGAGGAAAGTTTCAAGCAACTTCCTGTTCATCGGATGATCTTCAGCAACGAGAATTTTAAGCCCCTCAGCGACATTCTGCTGAGAAAGAGCAGGATTCTCGTCTTTTCCGTCTGCACCATCTTCAGAAGGCGGAAGGGGAGCAAGTTCTTCCAAGGGCAAATCATCCCCTACTTCAGGAATATTATCCGTACGGTGAGAATATAACTCTTCGGACAAGAGAGAGGCCAGACGATTTTTTTTTATCGGCTTGTACAGATAGCCCTTGTACAAATCGAGAAATTTCATTTTTGCGTCTTCGTGCATCTGCCCTTCAGGAACAAGAAGATAGAGAGCCGTTTCAAGGTTTCCCAGCTGATGTATATCGAATCCTAAATGCCAGCCGTCAATCCCACCTTTCATAATCATGTCGATGAAGGCGATATTATAGGGACACTGCTCTACACGCGCCTTTGTAAGAAGCTCGACAACTTCTTTTGGATTCGTGGTGATTTCAACTTTAAAAAAACCTAAAGATGCGAGCTTGTTTTTTAAGCTGAGAGCCGCAAGCTCGTTATCGTCAACGATGAGGATTCTGTAAGAGCCTGTGTCTTTTGAAAAGCGTATTTTCGGAGATTTTTCGATGGCAAGGGTAAGCGGCAATGTAAACCAGAATATCGAACCGCCCTCGGGATTAGTACGGACCCCGATTTTTCCTTTCATGAGGTTAACCAGACTTTTACTGATTGAAAGCCCAAGTCCCGTTCCTCCAAAAAGACGGTAAGTCGAAAGGTCTGCCTGAAAGTAATCTGTAAAAAGTTTTTTTTGAATTTCGTCAGTGATACCAATTCCTGAATCGGTAACGGAGAATACAATTCCCTCGGTTTTATTGTAGTCAAGTTCTACATGAACATAACCTTCTTTTGTGAATTTGACCGCATTGCTGATAAGATTGAGCATTATCTGTCTGACCCGCATTGAGTCGCCGGTCACCATTGCAGGAACAGAGGGGGAAATATCAAAAATCAACTCAACCCCGCGATTAAAAGCCTTTACGCTCTCGGAATCCACCACATGCTCTGCGACATAACTAATATCAAAAGGAATATTCTCGATTTTGAAATCAGTTTGATTCATTTTGGCAAGATCGAGGATATTGTTCGCCAGTTCAAGCAAGCCTTCCGCACTGAACAAAATCTGACGGACATACTCTTTCTGCTCTTTGTCAAGAGTAGTCTCCTTCATGAGTTCCGCCGCCCCGACAATCGTTTGAATCGGCGTGCGGATTTCATGAAGCGTATTCGCAAGGAAACGGGTAGTATCGTTTATTTCGGCTTTATCGATTTGCATTCACGACTTCCAGGGCTTTTTTGACGATAACCTCAGTTGGCTGGGGTTTTATAAGATAACTGGAAGAACCTAAACGGAGAGCCTGCATAATGACTTCTTTTTGGACAACATTTGAGTACACAATGACAGGAAGGTTAATATGATGCTCCACGAGGAAACGCAGGATATCAAGCCCTGTAACTTCCGGCATGTACATCCCTGTAATGGCGACATCAAACTGCCCCGGCTTTACTTTCGCAATGAATTCTTTACCACTTAAAAAGATTGAGACATCGCCGATGGTTTCCGTCGCGTCCTTGAGATATTTGATGACAGCAAGATCAGTATCGACAATGGCGACTTTAAGATGGCCGGCCGTAAGCTCCTCATCGGAATTGACCTTACCAGTATCGGAGAAAAAGCGGATTGCCATAGTGCCCTGATCGCTGTCATCAGAAGCGGCAAGGACTTGATCAGAGATGACATCTTGCACAGATGAAGTGGCATCGCCTTCTACGAGGGAATTAAGGACAGATGAAATATCAGAAACGACCTGAACTCCATCATAAATAGGATGCCCCTCAATAAAATCGCTTACAAAGGGGTCTAATGTGAGGATTTTTATATTGCGGCGCAAAATCCGCCTGTCAGCCGTGATATTAGTGAGCAGAAGTTCAAGGTTAAGTCCGTCAACATAGCTCAAACTCAAATCCGTCATCATGAGAATCACTTTGGGAAGTGAAAGATTATTATTTTCGATGAGTTCAGAAAGCTTGTATTTGAGGAGAGTAATCTTCTCACGGTTTAAGCCCATTGCTATTTCGATAAAAATAATCTCATGATTAAGATGCATGTCCAGAACACAGGGAGTTGAATCAATTGAAAAAGCAGAGTGCAACACCCTGCCGATTGACTCAAAGAACAAATCAAATTTTATCGGACGGGTAAAATACTTAATGACACCATATTGAACCAAATCAGAGACTTCAGAATGGTCAATAAGAGGACCTGCCATAATAACAGGGATTTTTTTACCGTTGGGATCCGCCTGTTTTTTTTCAAGGAATTCGATAATATCTTCGACAGAGTGTTCTACATTTATGATAACCAAATCTGGGAGTATAGATAAGAATTTAGGCAAAGCATCCCGCTGACCATCGGCAATTTCGACGGACACATTTTCAGCGGTAAGTTTCTCGACTAAGAATTCCCGAAGCATTGGAGGTGCATCGATAATCAGAACACTTTTCATGATATTATTATAATACTGTATACTATGCGAGTTTTCAATTGAGGAAACAGGCAAAAAGTCAAAAAACTCATTTTCGCTTTTCGATTTCCGTGTTACAATAAGAAAAAGGAGTTTTTTTATGGCAAAAGTTGCTGCTTTTATAGCGCCAGGTTTTGAAGAAATCGAAGCCTTTACCGTCGTTGATTATCTTCGCAGAGCAAATGTGGATGTTTGTCTCGTAGCCGTTCCCCCAGAGAATTCAACAAAGAATGAAATCGTGGTCGTAGGAAGTCACGGAGTCACTGTGATTGCTGACAACACTCTTAAAGATTTTATAGAACTCATGGACGAAAAGGAGCCGGACGCAATCTTTTTCCCAGGCGGTATGCCTGGCGCACAGCATTTGGCCGCAAACCAGTATCTTTTCCAGCTGGCTACAAAAATGGACCGGAAAGGCAAAATCATAGCCGCAATCTGCGCAGCCCCGGCAGTTGTTTTGGCTCAGACAGGAATCCTTGAAAACAGAAAATGGACCTGCTATCCCGGCATGGAAGAAAATCTTGCCGTTTACTGCGGAAGCGAAACAAAAGCCCGCGAACTCACAGAAAATTCACGCCATATCAAAGATGTCCCTTATGTCCTCGACAACAATGTCCTTACAGGAAGGGGGCCAGGAACTGCCGAGCAATTCGCAATGAAGCTGGTAGAGCTTCTGACAGACTCAGAGACAGCAAAAAAAATCCACGACGGAAGCTGCCAGAGATAAGAAAAGCCCGCTGACAGTGCAGCTTTTTAACTGCATTGACAAGCGGGCTTTTTTGGCAGCTGTTTTTTTTATGCTCCCTGAGAAGTGCCTGTCTTTTCGTAGTTGACTTCGGTGAATTCAACTACAGTTCCCCGTGTCGCGAACATTCCGACATACATATAATCACCGTCTATCGCAACAAAGTCAAAGTCCGTGTAAGTTTTTTTGTAAGTATTTCCGCCGTAAACCGTGGTTACTTTTACGACCTGGCCTGTGCGCTCGATGGTGAAGCTCGCTTCAGAACCGGCGGCATAGATTTCACTGATTTTGTCGTCGGAGGTTTCTAAGAGCGTACTTTCCCGGCAGAAATTGATATATGTTTCCGATGCAGATTTCGGATACAAGCCTGCGGCAACATAATTTCCTTTTCCAACGCTGGCGTCTTTTATCGGCTCATAGCAGTCGTCTCTGAGCATAAGGCCAAATCCGCCTGTCGCAAGGTCAGCGGCAGCAAGAGTTGTCTGATCCGAAACTTTTGCCTTTACGGTAACAGTAAAATTGTCTGATACAGGAATCGGCTTAAAGGCAAGGGCTATTCCGTCTGCAGATGTCTGAATTTTTCCCTTCTTTTTTGGAGTGCCTACGATGAATGTTCCAGCCGTATCTTCTTTTGCCATATAGCCGCTGCCATCAGTCGTTGCATCCCCGCCCAAATCTCCGAAAGCTGTTCCGTACCAGCCTTCGCTTTTTGTCGTGTAGCGTTCAATCGGCTCATACTTTGTCCAATCAACAGCCGCGTATGCCACATACTTATAATTCGGATTGATAACCAAATCTTTTTCTTTTGATGGTTCTTCCGTTGTTTTAATGTAAGCCTTCAATGAGCAGCTTGAATTTTTTATGGTCTTTGCAAAAAGCCATGAAACGACTTTTGCTCCGTAGCAGTTAATATGAGTTCCGTCGATTGAGGCGAAATTCGGCTCAGTCTGAGATGAACCAGAAGCAATCGCGTGGAAGTACTTTGTGCTGTCATGACCAAGTTTTGTATAAAGTTCTTTTGTGAGCGAGGTTAAATCTACGACCTGAATATTTTTTTCTGTTCCCAAATCGACTACAGCCTGACCGTAGTCACCACTTGCAACGACATGCCCTTTATCACCTGAGAAATCATCTTTGTCGCTGTAACGCACGATGGGAGAACAGAGAATCGGAGTCGCCCCCTTGTCCATGGCTATTTTTGCATAATAATTGAAAAGATTATACTTGAATGAGCCTTCCGTATCCGTAGAATCTTTTGCACTGGCAAATCTTTCTGCGTCATCGGACTTTTCGTCATTGTGTCCGAATCCAACCACAAGGAAGTCGCCCGCTTTGATTCCATCTTTGAGGGTCTTATAATTTTCTTCAGACAGGAAACTCTTTGAAGATCGACCTGAAAGAGCAAGATTTCTTACAGTGACTTTTCCAGAAAGATAATTGTGAAGCTGCATTCCATAGCCGAAACGGGGATAAAAATAAGTCGCATCTGTGATTTTAGCCTCTTTGTTTAAAATGTAATCGCCGTAATCACAAACCGTGGAATCCCCCACAACCCAGAGCGTACATTCAGAGAGGGCCGAGTCGTCGTAAGCCGAGTCTGAGGCAGGCTCTGAAGAAGGGCCGCTTTCGTCCGCAGTAGTTTTTTCTCCCGAGGCTAGATTGTCCGAATCATCATCGCTGTCAGAGCATGACATGAAAATTCCGCCGCCCAAGAAAGCAAGCGCGCAGACAAGCGCAGAAATGCGTTTCATCATCAGTTTTTCTTTTTTCATAAGATTCCTCCATTTTTTTGCAAGAATAAAGTAAAACATCAGATTAAGATAGTAAAGCAGTATTTTTATACTTTTCAGTCATTTGTAACTGATATTGTATATTTCCGCATTTTATGTGGATAATACAAAAGATAATGTCTCAATTTCTTCTCCATCAAATATCCGATTTTATATAATCAAAGAAAATTTCTTATAAATTAAGCAAAAAAAGATGGTTTTTATAAAAAATTCTGACAGTTTGACTAAATTATCCAAAATAGGTTATCATTTCTTAAAATAATCAAAAAAATCGGACAATTGGAGAATTTCTATGAAAAAGACAATACTCTCTCTTACACTTTTAAGCCTGCTTCTCTGCATTACGGCCTGTTCTGACGAAAGCACTGATGATGCCGGGCAAAGCATTCAAAGGCAGGATCAGACAATCACCTACTTGGAAGGAACAAATGTTTATGAAATCAATAATGATATAGGCACACTCACGCTGAAAGGATTTCCTGTAAAGTCAACCGTCTACATCTCAAAGACAAACCCCACGGAAACAATCGTCAGCATGGAAAACACCCACTACATCACCGGAAGCGTCGACATCAGGCTGAACAGAGAAAGCGTACAATCCCGCAGCGCAATAAGCGGCGCAAGTCCTGTTCCCGGGGCAGAAGAATCTCATCATTCATGCCAGTCAATGCATCTTGCGGAAATCACAAGAAAGCAGTGTGAAAGAATAATGCTGCAGGCAGATACTTCAAGGGCGGCGGCGGACACAGTTCAGCTTACCGACAAGACCATAGACCAAAATGGAAATGCAAAAGAATTCAAGCTCGGTGACACAAAGCACTTTTTCCTTGACGCAGAGACGACTGACGCAGAAAAACTTCTCTGGTGGTCGGAAGGAAAAGGAAGCCTTGAAGGCATAGGCAAAAACGCGGCCGGTGAAACAGTCTGTTATGTCTGGGTCGTTGGAGAAGTAACAGCTTACAACTTTGACGGAAGCCTTAAATTCACCGAGGAAACAACCTTAACGACTGAGGCGAGCGCAAAAAAAGGCAAAGTCAACCGCAAGATGGCACAGGATTACGCAGACGCCTTCGTAAAAATCTATGATTTGGACACAACTGTCTTCGGCGACATACCGACAAAGGCCTACTGCAAGGGCGACAGAAAAACAATGGACGACATGAAATATCTCAGCGAAACAGGAACCGTCATCAATCTTATCTTCTACGACATCGGCCATAAAAAAGAGAACGCCGGACTATGCGGCTTTTACTGGGGAGACAGAGATTTAAGTCCAAACGCCGACCATTACAGGGAACTTACCGGCAATTCTTACAATGATAGTGATGTATTAAGATTCTCAAATGAAGGAAATTATATGTACATTAATTCCTATATGAGTGACAAAACAGGAAGCATGTACACGACGATTGTCCACGAATTCCAGCACATGATTCAGCAACAGATGAAAGGATTCGCAATAAAGCCCTTCGAATATCCTGACACAACATTCAATGAGATGCTGTCCGTGGCCTCTGAAGATCTGGTCTTCATGTTCTTCCCTGAAATCACCTATAATACGGAAACCGCAATTCTAAGCTACATGCCGGAGGGACAGGCAAAGTATGTTTATAACGGCATCGAGTACAATCCGAAAATGGAATACCTGTATTACGGAACAGGATTCTCCTTCGCGGCCTGGCTCATGCGGAAATACTCGGTCGGGGCAATTTCCGCTATCTCCAGAAATAAGTACCGCGGCATAAAAGCTGTGCTGGAAGGCATAAAAACGATTGCTGATAATCCCATAACAACAGAATCCCTGCTCAAAGACTACTCGACAGCCTGCATTCTGGGAACAGATCAATCCAAAGAAAATACAGCCGTCATATTCAACGCATTGGCGTCCGGCAGCGCAGAAGACAACACTGAGGACTATAAATATTACTGCGAGTCTCAGGATTACGGCTATCCGCTCATGCAGATAAATATTGACGGTAAAAATAATGAGTCAACGACAGCCTTCGCCAGCACAACCGGGGAATACAAGAGGAAATTCCCCGATGAGGCAACAAAAAACGAATTCGGAGAATTGATTTTGCACGGCTTCAAAAAATATGCCTCAAACCAAATCGCAGATTTGCGCCCCTACGGTATGATGCTTCATGATATCGGAAAAGTATTATCATCTGACAGCGCAAGACTCACTTTCTCTTCAGACAAAAGCCCCTCTCCAAGCGAAAAATTGTATCTGCTGGTTATGAAAGAATAAAAAAATCCCCCGCCGCAAGCAGGCGTGAATATTACGCTTCGCTTACAGCGGGGGGATTAAAAGGCGTAAGACTTTGGATTAGTTTGTCACGCCTTCGACTTTGACAGAGTCAATCATAAGCTGCCCCTTCTTTGTCGGTGTATTACAGACATATACAGGATATACCCTGATATACAGAGATTTTCCAGCGGCAATGCCGTATCCCATATCTTCTATGCTGACTGTTTTGTACTCACCGTTTGAGTTTACACCGTCTTTTTCAAGGGCAACTGGATTTGAAAATTCTTTATCTGTTGAATACTTAATTATCCATCCAACAGCTCCAGTACCGCTAGAACCAAGAATCATGCTTATTTTATTAATGACTAAAGATGAACCTGCAGCAACCTCAAACTGTGCGTAAACATCAGGAAGTGCGATGCCTCCATCATTAATTGGCCAGGTACCACCACCTGCCGCCTGCAAGCGTGAAATATAAGCAGGACATCCAGCTTCACCTTCTGCATATCCATCATAATAGCGACCAGCAACTCCATTCCTCTCTTTTGTAACTACACCACGAATAGTTGCAGAAGCCGCTTCGAGTCCAACCAAGGACACCTCTCGCGCCATTACAGCATTCTCAGGTGAAACAGTATAAACTCCAGTGTATTTATTTTTGTCGTCAATCATTGGCCAAGTAACTGATACATCAGTCCCACCGACAATATTGCTGGCTTTTCCGAATCCAGAAAGCGTTACCAGTAAATTTTTTCCCTCAATTGTTCCAGCCGGGCTAGTTCCAAAATCAGGCGTTATATTTGTATGGGTAATTGACAATTTATCGTTATATTCTACAAGTTCTGTCGGCTCAAACTTTACATACACCGTAGTACCATAAAAGCTGCTTGTTGTCGAAATCTTCAAAGTCTGAGTAAATTCCCCATCTTGAGCTTCACTTAAAGAATATCCGGTCGGTGCTGTTATCGTAATTTCTCCGTCATTTGCATTAAAAGCACTGACCTTGAATGATTTTATATCACTGAAGTTCGGTGTAAGACCGCCAAAGTTGAGGGAACCTGCATCAACAAGAACGCGAGCCTTTGTGTCCGCAACATGATTTTTAAGTCCTGCAATCTCTTTTACACCCTCTATAACTGCTTCACAGATTTTAAGAGCACCCAAAGTTCTTTCATGCGTTGAATCTCCCTGAATGTACATAAAATCTTGTTTTTTTGCCTTAACAGAAGCCTCAACAAAAGCTTTACTCTTTGCGGTTAAATCAATAAAGGAAACGCCTTTTTCTGCCGCTATTGCTTTTGCTGCCGCCGCATAGTTTCCGCGAGCTAGTGCTTCGCCGCTGTAGGCGCTTGTAATATTATGAGCACCGTCCTCTCTGATTGTTCCATCACTGTTAGTGTACAGGCGGACGAACGGACTGATTATGACAGGCTCTGCTCCAAGTTCCTTCGCTTCATCGATGTAAAGACCAAGGAATTCTTTATATGTCAAATTGTTTGGATTTGTCTCAGGATTATAACCAGAAACCCATGATGTCGCAGGATCTTTTGTATAAGTTGTTGTCTGCCAGCCTTCTGGATTTGTGTCAGCAAATGATGCATAAGACATAAAATAGCCACCTTTTTCATTCGGCTTACTTTCATCATTATGTCCAAAGTTAATAAAGACATAGGTTTTTATACCAGCAGATGTATTTGCCTTTATCAGCTCTTTTACTTTATTCCACCGGCCATCTTCATAATAGAAAGATTTAGAACTTCGCCCCCCACGGGAAATGCTGTTATCAACAGTAACATTGCTGTCAAAGAAGGCATTAAGTTCCTGCCCCCAGCCACACTGATCTTTATCGCCTGCCGCATAAGTCTGTGTAATCGAATCACCACACATGATGATAGAGATTTTTTCATTGGAATCCTTCGACTCTTCGTTTCCTTCCTCTTTTTCCGTCTTTGCCTCGCTGCCTTCTTTTGTCACGGCAGGAGTTTCCTCATCATCACTGTCAGAACAAGAGATGAAAGTTCCCGCCATGCTCAGCATACTGAGGGCGGCAAGGGCGAAAATACTTTTCTTCAGTTTTTCTAGAACTATTCTTTTCATTTTATTACCTCCATTTTTTTTGATGAAGCTTGCGGAAAACCTGCCTTACAAAAGGGGGTATGCAGACAGGTTCCCGCTCGTTTCAAGAACACTATAGTTTTTCTTCTTAGTCCAAAAGCGATGTAAATTTAGATTATTCAGAAGTATATGGAAAATTTTATAGATTTTTTATATAATTTTGACTTTCAAAGCCTTTCTGATTTTAGGCATTGCTTTTGCTATCGATAATTTTATATTTTTTGAAGAGTTTTTTACATTTTCAATTCATTTTTCGAGATAAATTTCATGAAATTATGTTATAATTCTTTTATGGCACTTAAAATTTCTGAAAGAAAGCAGTTTCTGGCAGAGCGGAAGAATTCCGGGAAACGGGTCACAATCGGTTTTACCGGAATCGCGGACTTACGCCACTTTATCGCCCTTGAATACATCAAGGGGATGATGAAGGCCTGCGCAGATTACGACATCAATTTCATCAACATGGGCGGGGCAGTCCGTTACTCCCTTTTTGATGACATCAATTTTATCTCCCACTACATGAAGAATTTTAAATTCATGAAGACCCCTCTTGTAGACGGCATGGTCACCTGGGCAGCTTCCCTTTCAGAATTCATGGAGCAGAAGGCCATTACAAAACTCTTCGGAGACCTTCAGCCCATTCCCACCGTAGACATCGGCCACATGGATATCCCCGGTGCCTCCATGCTCAAAATCGACTCAAATTCCGCAATAAAAACCCTTATGAGCCATCTCATAGATGTGCATCACTATAAAAAATTCGCTTTTGTGGGGACTGACATTTCAGAGCCGCAGCGCCGCCGCCTCTTTAATTTCGAGCATGAGCTGAATCTTCACGGTCTTCCCAAAATCGAAGGCTCTGTGGTCATGATGAATAAAAAAATGGAAGCCAAATACATTGACGAGGCTTTTGACCGCCTGGCCTCCACCTTCGACCTGCACGAAAAAAAACAAATCGAAGTAATCCTCACAGCCTCGGACATCATAGCGGCAGAAGGAATCGAACAGCTCTCCCGCCGTGGAATCAGCGTGCCGAGCGATGTGGCTGTGGTCGGTTTCAACAACTGGTATGAAAGCATTACCGCCCGCTCTCCCCTCACCACGATTGATTTAGTCTACTTTAAGAGGGGCTATGCCGCCGTTGAGCTTTTAATCGACAAAATCCTCATGCCTGAGCAGAAAGTTGAGACTGTATATTTTCCAACAGAGCTTATCATCAGGCAAAGCTGCGGCTGTCTTGAACAGAGCGTTTCCCTGGCCGGTACAAGCCGGGAATCTTTTACAAAGGACACGGACTTAAATGAATCCGAAGACACACTCCGCACAAGGCTGATTATAAACGCAAAGGCAATTTTCCCATACGAAACGGACGACAGCATATCAAAAATGCTTGATGCCTTCTTCGCTGATGTTTACGACAAGCAGAAAGAGAGCCGCATGCTGCAATGGTTCCAGAATGTCATGCAGAACTACAGGAAATCCCGGGAATTTGACCCGGACCACTTTCAGAATGCCATCAGCGCCCTTCGTGCCCTTCTCCTTCCCATCCTGAAAAATGAAAAGACTGTGATAATTTTCTACATGGAGAATATTTTCCATCAAATGAGAACCCTTATCTCTGTTTTCCAGAAATATGAGTCTCTGGCAGACCGCGAAAATCCTTACAAAATCAACAACATTTCAGGTCAGGCAATCAACTTTCTGTCGGCACAGAACATGGAGCAGATTTTTGAGACACTGCACTTCCAGTTAAGCGAACTTGACATTCCCGGGGTAATTCTTGCCTTAAGCGACACAATGAGCCATTCATTCCCCACACCGAAGATTGAATTCACCTTCCCTGAAGCCAACGAAAAATTAAAGTCTCTCATGCACACTCCGATTTCCGAGCCTCACCTCTTCCCCAAAGATTTTTTTGACCGTGAAAAACGCTATTCGGTCATGCTCGAAGTCCTTCACCATGCCGACCAGTATTTCGGATACGCGTTTTTTGAGATGAAGACAATCAACATCGCCACTTATGATGTTATCCGAATGCTTTTGAGCAACGCCCTCTATACGGTCTATAAAAAAGAAGGACGGATTAAATATAATTCATACGAACTTGAGGATAGCCAGATTCAGAATTTGATTCAGACGGATACAAACGCCGCAGAGCCAGAAGGAAGAAGGCGGATTACTGTGGCGAAAATCACAGATTATCTTACGGCCAGGCTTAACGAAATGACCGATATTGAAAAAATGGCTGAAGCACTCATGGTGAGCCGAAGCTATCTGAGTAAAAAATGCAAGGAAATGACAGGTCTGAGCGTACAACAGCTTCATGAAAAGCTCAAAATTGAACAGGCGAAGAATATGCTCGCCGTCGGAACATTTGAACTTTCCCAAATCGCACGGACGCTTGGCTTCAGCAATCAGAACTATTTCTCAAATGTGTTCAAGAAAAACACGGGGCTCAGCCCGAAAAACTGGCTGAAGAATAAATCATGAGATAAGTGAGTCAAAGAAAGCCGGGAAAAGAGAACGGACAATGCAGACCACACCCAAAGTTATGGTTATGATTCCAAAAATAACATGCAGGGTGTGATTAGTTTTTTCGGTGATGTGATTTTTGAGCAGGGTGACGAGACCGCACATTAAAATCCACCAGAGAACAGTCCCCATTCCCAAAGAAAGAACCAGCTCCGTTGCCTGAGTAAGGGAGAGCAGCCCCGCATCAGCGATTCCGAAAAGGGTGAAGCCAATCATATAGGCAAGCATTGAGGCCGGATTAACGATGGCTATCCCTAAGGCCACGAGGAAGCAGCTCAAAATACCAGTGGCGTTGGCAACCTTCTCATTAACCGTGGAGCTTTTTATCATCGTGTAAATTCCGTAGCTGATGATGACAATTCCGCCCACTCCCTGAATGACTCTCATGTGAGCGTTCAAAAAATCAGCGATAAGATGGATTCCGAATGCACCCACGCTGGCATAAAACATATCGGAGGCAGTCGCCCCAAGACCGGTAAAAAAACCGCTCCAGAATCCGCGTTCAAGGGTTTTCTGAATGGTGATTGTGCCGCTGACTCCGGCCGGAATCCCGAAAATAATGCCGATGAGCAGGCCTTTGATAATGTAACTTTCCAACATACTAAACACCTAAAAATTTTTTTACTTCATCAAGACGGTCATTTGCAGAACGCCGCCCGTAGTTATAGGAGTCATTGATTTTCTCAGCTGAATTCTCAAAAAGAGAGCACAGAACTTCCCTTGGCCGGAAGACAAGGGCTTTTCCTTCACTTTCGACTTTTTTAAGCCGCTCTTCCTGCCTGCAATAATTCTCATAGCGGTTCATAAGAGCCGTGTAGAGATTCGGCCATTTCCGCTTGTACATAGGAGAAAGAATCAGATCCCATTTTTTAAAATCAGTGGGGCCGTCCCAGGGTTCCTGAGTCGTAATTACCACCAGCTTATCGCAGCCCTGATCAAAAGCCCTCTCAAAGGGAACGGAATCTGAAACACAGCCGTCGGCATAGGTCATATTTCCGATTTTCAGGGGAGGAAAGAGAATGGGAAGAGAACATGAAGCGCAGATATGGTCAAGAAGAAGCCTGTTCCTGCGGATTTTTTTGAGCATGAGACCCTTTTCATGATATTGAGTTTCCTGATCGCAGAAATAGACAGGCCGTCCTGTATCCGCGCAAGTCGCTGCAATCTCACACTGAATGTCCGATTCAAAAAATTTTTTGAAATCAAAGGGGTTTTTGCGGTCAAAGGAATACTTGTAAATCATAAAGTGCATTTCTTTGAGGATACCGTCCCGCCAGAGAGCGCCGTTTTTATGAGTCTTCTGCCGGATAGATTCAGGAGAAAGCACCTGCTTAAGCCGCCCATGCTGCCCGGTGACATAGTTCAATGCCGCATGAGCACCTGCAGACACCCCGATTATATAATCAAAATGAAGAGAATTTTCCATAAAGACATCGAGGATTCCCGCCGTGTAAAGCCCTTTCCTGGAGCCGCCTTCCAAAACAAGACCGTATTTCATTACACACCTGCCTGTTCGCATGGACTTTTATAGGCTAATGTAGAATCTACGGAAGAAAGATTCTCTTTTACAGGCTCACAGATCTCTGGCTGAGCCGGCACCACCTCGTAAACCGTATCTGGCGGAGGAAGAGTAGCCGTATTGTGCCTTAAAGCCGCCGCTTTCAGCAATTTCACCCTCTCACGGAACTGAGCCGACTGGTTTTCCAGATCCACAGACGAGGCAAGTCCCTTAGTCCGCTCTATTTTTTTGGGAATGTCCACCACATAATGAATGCGGTGACCAAATGTATACTTTCCGTCAAGACCAACGCTGACCACAGGATAACCTGTACTGCGGGCCAAAAAAGCAAAGCCTGACTTGAATTCGTTTAACTGACCGTCTTCGCGGCACTTTCCTTCCGGGAAAATCACCACGGAACGGCCTTTTTTAAGCTCTTTTTTTGCAAGAAGCGCCCATTCCGTATCAAGGTTAAAGCGGTCGCATGGAACGCCCTCTGCCGCCCGGCAAATCCAGTTAATGCCCGGCTTTTCATACCAGTCCTTTGCTATAACGATTGATTTTTTTCCTTTGAGGACAGAGAGGATAAAAGGCGGGTCAACGATAGTCGTGTGGTTCGCGATAACGATACAAGGCTCTTTCAGCCTGTTCGTCTGAACTGACTTGTCTACAAAATGAGCCTTGGGCCGGTAGACGACATACATATAGAAACGAACGAGTACAATAGAGAATTTCCCGAATGCATATAAAAAATTATCGATCGCTTTTTTAAGTAATTTCATTCAGTACATATTCTCCATTTGTTTTCCGCTGCATTCTCTCACAATTTTTAAGATATTTTCAGATATAAGAAGGAAAATCCCCTTAACGCTGCTCCACAGAAGCCTTGGGTATAGTTGTAAAAGTAAGGCTGCCTTTTGCAAAGACCGCATCCCCGACTTTTACCACAGCGTCAAATCCCACGAGGACTCCGCCGCCTTTGGTTTTGTTAACGGTAATCACAAGCTGGTCGCCTGGAATAACCGGCTTGACAAATTTAAATCCGTCTATTTTAAGGAGCACATAGAGATTGTCCTCCAGTGCCTTCTCGTCCTTTTCGATTACAAGTGAGCAGAGCTGGGCACAGGCCTCAACAATCAGCACGCCTGGCATAATGGGAGTACCCGGGAAATGCCCCATAAAATAAGGCTCGTTCACGCTTACATTTTTGATTCCTGTGGCAGACTCACCCGCTTTGAGCTCAAGAACGCGCTCAATCATCTGGAATGGAGGCCACTGGGCGATTTTCTGGCTGATTTCAAAAATATTCATTAGAGCGAAAGTCCTCCGTCAAGAATAATTGTCTGGCCGGTAACATAAGAGAAAGCGTCTGAGGCAAGGGCACTTACAACATTTGCCACATCCTCAGCCGTACCGAAACGCTGAAGAGGCACATTCTTTATGTACTCATCACGCTTTTCCTGTGGAATCGCATCAATCATCTCTGTCTGAATGAAGCCCGGAGCCACCGCATTTACGCGGATTCCGTTCGGTGCCAGCTCTTTTGCCAAAGTCTGTGTAAGAGAATTGACCGCACCTTTTGTGGCACTGTAAACGCTCTGACCAGGAAGGGCAAATTTGCTTGATACGGAAGACATATTGATGATGACACCGTGCTTCTGCTTGAACATTTTAAGGACAGCCGCCTGGGCGCAATAGATATAGCCCTTGATGTTCAAATCAAGACACTTATCAAGGGTGTCCGGATTGAGCATGAGCAGATATTCATCGCGAACGATGCCTGCGTTGTTAACAAGAACATCAATCTGACCGAACTGTTTGTAGACATCGCGGAACATTTTCTTGACTTCATCAAGTTTTGAGACATCCGCCTTGTAGGCAATAGCCTCTCCGCCATCAGCCTTAATCGACTGGACGACAGAAGCGGCCTCGTCATCAGAACGGCTGTAATTTACCACTACGGCGTATCCGTCTTTTGCAAGACGAATGGCACAAGCTTTTCCGATACCCTTTGATGAACCAGTAACAATCGCAACTTTCATGAGCTATCCTTTGTGTTTATTTTCCAAGCACCACAGCCGTGTATGAACCGCCGAGTGCGAACGAAATGACAAGAGCCTTTTTAAGATTCCTGCTTTCGATTGTCTTTCGAGAAACGCTTCCGTCTTTTGAAATAACGAAGGCATTATCCGCCTCAATGTCGCCGTGAAGCATCATAGCCGCATGAGCGACCTGCAAAGTCGCCGTTCCTGCACGGCCTTCACCCACCCGCTCTTTGATTTCGATGACAGGTTTGTCTGCGAAACACTTTGCGAGAACAGATTTTTCGATGTCATCCACGACTTTCATACCGTTTGCAAAGCCATAAACAGCATCGATTTCTTCGATTTTGACACCTGAATCTGCCAGAGCATCGGCAATAGCCTTTTCAAGGGCTTCTTCCGTGCCTGCGAGAGAACCGAATCTTACATTCTTACGGCCGTTTCCATAGCCTAAAATGTGGGCGTAAACAGAAGCTCCCCTTTCTTTTGCATTGGCATCATCTTCGAGGACAAGGCTTGTGCTTGCATCACCTAAAACAAAACCGCTGTTTCCTGAATAAGGAGCCGCGACAGAAGATGCCTTGTAGCCCAACTCGTTGAAGAGATTGTCAAGAATAGGGATATTCTCGTCATTGCCGGTAGCCAGCATGATTTTTTCCTGACCTTCTTTGATGACATTCATTGAATAGGCAATGCTTGTAAGACCTGAAACAGGGCCGCTTGTAACGGTTACGCAATAGCCTTTTAAGCCAGAACAGATTGAAAGATAACCGCCGGCTGCATTGTAAACCGTGTTGGGGAATTTAAATGCACTTCCCTTTGCATTGCCCTTTTCAGCAATCAGCTCTTCAAAATCATATGTTGATCCAAGACAACCTTCACTCGTTCCTACGATATTGCCGATGTCTTTTGCATTATCTTCGGTGATTTCGAGTTTAGCATCTTTAAGGGCACGCATTCCCGTTACAACCTGAAGCTGACTGAAATTGTCAAGCTTGCGATAGAATGCCATTTTGATTCCCAGAGCGTCAAATTCTGAAGTTTCTATTGTCGAACGAATACTTGTCTCAGAAGGAGTTTTTCCTGCTTTGACAGAATCGATATAAGTCTCTTTTGTATGCCCCAGCGGATTAACGATACCCAGACCAGTGATTGCGATATTCGGTTTTGCATCGCTCACTTTTACATCTCCAGCCGTCTTGCTGAAAATGATACTGGCATTGTTTCCGCCGAAAGCAAATGAATTACTCATGACAGCAGTAAGTTCTTTTTCGTGAGGAAGGTTCTGCACGAATTCGATTTTACCAGCCTTTTCCTTGAGTTTTTCTTTGTCTTCGTCCGTGTAGCCCAATGTCGGCAGCACGGTATTTGTAGTGAGTGCTTTAATTGAGAAGACAGCTTCAATCGCACCGGCCGCACCGAGACAGTGACCTGTCATCGCCTTGGTTGAACTAGCGCTCAAATTGTCATTTTCGCCGTCAAAAACTGCATGAAGCGAGAGGAATTCTGCATTGTCGTTCTTTGCAGTTCCTGTTCCATGGCCATTTACATAACCGATGTCTTTTTTAGAGACACCTGAATTTTTGATTGCACGGTTGATTGCCTCAATCTGGCAAAGACCGTCTTCGCGAGGAGCTGTGATGTGGTGAGCATCTGCCGTGATTCCAGCTCCAAGAACCTCACAATACATTTTTGCATTGCGGGCTTTTGCATGAGCATAAGACTCAACGATTACGATACCGGCACCTTCACCGAGGGTTATGCCCGTGCAACGATTGAATGGAGAACATCCGTTTTCGTCGAGGGCATGAAGTGAAAGGAATCCAGAATAAGGGATAGAAGCAAAAGAATCCGCTCCACCGGCAATGACAATATCAGCCTTACCGGCACGAATCAAATCACAGGCATAAGCAACACTGATTGTTCCCGCAGCACAAGCGTTCGCAACATTCGTAACGATACCGCCTGCCCCTGCAAGCTCCGCGACATCTGCCGCAATCGGGGCAATCGGCATTTTAAGAATGTCGTTTTTATCTTTACCATGCTGATAATAATGCTCGATACTAACGGCACCGCCTACACAGCTTCCGATAATAACGCTGATACGAGAATCATTCTCAGCTTTGGCGAGTCCTGAATCAGCAAGAGCTTCTTTTGCGGCTTTAAGACAAAGTTTTGAAGCACGGTCTTTCACTTCCGGTGCGTCAATATCATCTAACGAGTCGCAATTTACCTCTGCGGCGAGCGTTGCATAACAGTTCTCTGTATCAACCGTTGTTGTGTGCTTAATTCCAGAAACAGAGGCGAGGGCATTTTTCCATGACTCCTCGACGGTATTTCCGATAGCACAAATCATACCCAAGCCAGTTACTACGCAGCGGTTCTTTTCTTCTGTCATTCTGAATATCCTTATAAAATTATGCGTTTGCGATGATGTAGTCAGCGATTGTATCAATGCTCAGGAAAGTCTCTTTTGGAAGACCTGTCATTGAAACACCGTACTCGTCATCTGCAAAAGAGATGATTTCAAGCGAGTCAACAGAATCCAATCCGATTTCATCGCCGAAAAGTGGTGTGTCATATTTGAGGATGTCTCCGTCAACACCGAGATTTGACATGAAGAATTCCTTCAATTTTGCCTGAACTTCTGATTTTTCCATGATATTTACTCCTTAAAAAAATTGTTTATAAAACATTCGTAAAATTTCTCACAGAGAGCACAGAGTTCACAGAGAATTACCTTTAGCTCCGTGAACTCTTAAACTCTGTGAGGAATTTAAAATTACGGGCGAACGATGATGCTCTCAAGTTCCGGGTGCTTCTCAAGCTCTTTTTTGAGCCCCTCTTCGCGAGCCTTGTTGCGGTAGCTTGGGTCCTGGAATGAATATGTGAAGTTTGTGTGGACATCGTAAGTGCCCTGCATGATTGCAAATGCATCTTCTGTCATTACGAGTTCTTCGTCTGTCGGGATTACAAAAACCTTTACTTTTGAGTCGTCTGCAGAAATGCAGGTCTCAGCGTTTCCTGTGTTTGCAAGCTTGTTCTTTACAGGGTCGATTTTTACACCCATCCATTCAAGGCCTTCGAGAGCCTTTCCGCGGATAAGGGCTGAGTGCTCGCCGACGCCTGCCGTATAAACGATAGCGTCAACCGGGCCGATTGCTGCCATATAAGCACCGAAGTATTTTTTGAGGCGGTAACATTCCATGTCAACTGCAAGCTGGCAGTCTTTGTCGCCTTTTTCGGCAAGTTCCGCAACATCGCGGCGGTCAGCAGACTTTCCTGTAAGACCGAGAAGACCAGACTTTTTGTTCATGGCTGTGTCCATCTCGGCTGGTGTCATGCCAGTTTTTCGCATGATGTAGAATGGAAGAGCCGGATCCATGTCGCCTGAGCGGGTTCCCATTACGAGACCTTCGAGAGGAGTGATACCCATTGAAGTGTCGTAGCACTGGCCGTTCTTGACAGCACACATTGAAGCACCGTTACCCACATGGGCGATGATGACATTTGTGTCTTTAGGAGCTTTGTGCAAAAGAACAGAAGCGCGTTTTGCAGTGTAAAGGAAAGATGTTCCGTGGAAGCCGTAGCGGCGGGCACCGTATTTCTCGTACCACTCTTTTGGAATTGCATAGCGGTAAGAAGAAGCCGGCATTGTCTGATGCCAGGCCGTATCCAAAACTGCTACATGAGGAACATTCGGAAGAACCTTCTGGGCAGCCTCGATACCCATGATGTTTGCAGGGTTGTGCAATGGTCCCAAATCCTGAACTGAGCGGAATGTCTCCAAAACTTCAGGAGTGACTTTTACAGACTTGGTGAATTTGTCGCCGCCATGAAGAACGCGGTGACCGACAGCACCGATAACGCTCATGTCAGAGATAACGCCGTGGTCTTTGTCTGTGATTGCATTGAGAATAAGTTCGATAGCTTCTTTGTGGGTCGGACAGGGGCTTTCGAGAACGAATTTGTCCTTTCCTTTTGGTTTGTGTGTGATTACAGAACCATCCTGAGTAACGCGCTCAACAACGCCTGTTGCAAGGACATCTTTGTTGTCCCAGTCATAAACCTGGTACTTTGCGGAAGAAGAACCGCAGTTCAAAGTTAAGATTACCATTGTTATTCCTCGATAAAAAATAGTTTAAAAAGATACGGATACCATTATAGATATTTAGAGAAAAATTTGCAATGAATCAGGAAAAGAATCAGCCGAAGCGGGCGATAAGCTCCTCATGATTTTTGCAGCCGGTCTTCGCGTAAACACGGAAAAGATAATTATCAAGGGAAATCTCGTTCATTTCAAGCTCTTGTGCGACCTGTGATTTTGTCTTTCGTTCCAGAAGCTTATTGAGGATGGCACGCTCATTCTTCGTAAGGGAGTCGGCAAGATTCTTATAGATTTCCAGGGAATCCGTAAGTTCTTTCTGAATGTAAAGTTCACCGGCAGAAACTTTCTCGACAGCATGCAAAAGTTCCTCCACGGCCCCCGCCTTTGAGACAAAAGCCTTAGCTCCCGCCTCAATAACGATAGTCACCACGCCGGGATTTGAGTACATTGAATAAACGATTGTTTTAATTGAAGGGAAATGTAATGAAACCTCACGCAGAATGTCGATTCCGCTGTATTCACCAAGATACAAATCAAGGATAAGGATTTGGGGAAGTTGCCCCTTCATATCAAGCTTTGCAAGCTTTTCAAATGCCTCCGCCTTTTCTGCAGCAGAACCTTTGCAAACCAGCCCCGCTTTATCTTTTAGAATTTGCTGGATTCCCAAATTTGTAAGTGCATGATCTTCAATAACAAAGAAAGAAATTTTATTTTCCATAATATTACAACATCCTTCCGTTTTTGCTTTCGTGAGCTGGTTTTATGATAGTAATCTGAGTTCCCTCTCCCGGCTGTGAATTCACTTCCAGTTTGGCGTTTATATAAAGCGCCCTTTGCTCCATTCCCTCAAGCCCCAGATGATTCGCCTCGAAAGAAGAGACTTTCCGGGCTTCAGGCTTAAATCCCACTCCGTCATCAGTTATAAAAATATACAGGCCAGCCTCTTCCGTGCCAAGCTGATTCCTCAAAAGCAGGGTCACTTCGCTGGCATCCGCATGTTTTTTAATATTTGTAAGCGATTCCTGAATCATCCTGTACAAATTGAAAACATCCTGAGCATTAAGAAAAGTCATGTCAACACTGTCCGGGATAATCAGCCGCAGATTGACAGGACAATACTCCTGAAAATTATGGCAGAGATTCACGAGACTGGCCCGCAAATCGTTTTTAGTAACATCTGGTGGAGCAAGATTATAGCTCATGGAGCGTACCTGTTTCACAGATTTATCAAGAAGCGCCGAAATCTCGTTTTTCAGCGGCTTGTCAGTTATTCTGTCGGAAAGCATGCGGCAGTACCGCAAATCCTGAGCCACCGTGTCGTGAAGTTCCCTGGCAATGCGTCCCCTCTCCTCTTCCTGTCCGCGAATCGTATAGCGGATATAACTTCTTGAACGACGAAGCTTGTGGTTTGATTTTAGGTAGATAATCGCAAGAACAAGAATCACAACCAAAGCGGCGATGAAAATAACATCAAAAACGATAAAAAACTGGGCGTAACTGTGGAGAATCGACTGAAGGCGGTCAATCTCAGCCTGAGCCTTTGTCAGAGCCTCGTCCATCTTTCTTCTCCCAGAAACTTAACGGCAAGACGGTAAACTCCGTATCCTGCAAAAGTCGAAATCAGACGGTCTGTTATGGAAACAGGAATCTGAGCCAGAAAGCAGGAAGCCAGAAGAGAAAAATTGAGGCTCAAAAAGGAATCCGTAAAATTCTTGACCGGGGCAAGTCTGTCCGGCAATTCGGCAAGAGTAAAACGCACATAATCAATGATTCCGCTGGAAATTACGGCAAAAGCCGAGGAAACTACGGAAATCAGCACAAGATAAAGAACCGTGATTCCCAGACTGATTTTGAATTCCTCTTTATTGCGGGCAAAAAGCCATGTCGCAAAAGCAACCAGCATGCCGCAGATTCCAAAAAGAAAGATGTAAGGCTCAAAAGTGTAGCCCCGTAAAGGCAGTGAAAGCGTTGAAATGACATTGTAAAAAGCCCCCACGCAAAGCCCCGGAATAAGCCCGCAGTAAAAAGTGACCGCCACAGTAAAAATCGTGTCGAAAAACAGGGGAATATGCAGCGTGTCATAGAACAAAAATGCTGTGACGAAATTCAAAAGCTCAGCTGCAAGGCAAATCAAAAGCGTTTTCACCCAGGTTTTCATTTCAAATCTCCAGTATCTCTATCATAGCATATTATAAAGGGGAAAGTCTCCATTTTTCTTGTATAATTTCCACGCTTTCGTTATAGTATCTTGCATATTAGACATGACCCAAAAGGCAGGTACTATGACAAAACTCTCTCCCGCTGACTTTTCCGCGCGAAAAGCCATGCACTCTTCTATTTCTATGGTCACATGCTATGACTACACCATGGCATGTCTCGTAAACAATTCCAATGTAGACTGCGTTCTCGTGGGTGACAGTCTTGCGAATGTCATGCACGGCGAAGAAACCACGATTCCCGCCACAGTTGACTTAATGGCCCTTCACACCAGAGCCGTTCACAGGGGACTTCCCGACAAATTCTTAGTGAGCGACATGCCTTTTTTAAGCACAAGGCTTGGAATCGAGCGAGGCACAGAGGCGGCAGGAAAACTCATTGCCGCCGGAGCAGACTCGGTCAAAATCGAAGGCGCGGACGGAAATCTGGAGCTGATTTCTCATCTGGTGGAGTCAGGAATTCCCGTCATGGGACATCTGGGCCTTACGCCGCAATTCTATCACGCTATGGGCGGCTACAAGGTTCAGGGACGAAGCGATGAGGCAAAAGAAAAGCTGATAAAAGACGCTCTGGCACTGGAAAAGGCCGGCTGTTTCGCCATCGTAGCAGAATGTATTCCCTCAGCAGCGGCAGAGTCCATGAGCAAAGCCCTTTCAATTCCTGTAATCGGAATCGGCGGCGGCAAAAATGTGGACGGCCAGGTTTTGGTTTTGCACGACATGCTTGGCTTCTCAAAGTTCAAGCCCAAATTCGTCCGCCACTTCATGAAAGGCGCAGACCTTGTCACAAAAGCCCTGAACGAATACGACGCGGCCTGTAAAGACGGCAGCTTCCCCTCAGAGGAAGAGACTTTTAATAAATAGAGGAAAAGTATGAAAATTATAAAGACTCCAGATGAATTTAAAAAAATCCGCAAAAATCTTGGCGGAAAATCAGTCGGCTTTGTTCCCACAATGGGAGGCCTTCATAACGGGCATCTTTCCCTGATTAAGCGGGCGATTGCCGAAAATGATGTGAGCGTGGTCAGCGTTTATTTGAACCCGACTCAGTTCAACGACAAAAAAGACTTGGAGACTTACCCCGCAAACTTTGACGATGACTGTGCCCTGCTTGAAAAGGCCGGAGTTGACTATCTTTTCGCCCCAACTTACCCGGTCATGTACCCGGACGACTACAAATACATGCTCACCGAAAAAGATTTTTCAAAAGAACTCTGCGGAGCCAAACGCCCGGGACACTTTGACGGCGTTCTTACAGTTGTAATGAAACTTCTGAACATTGTAAGCCCAACCCGAGCCTACTTTGGCGAAAAGGACTACCAGCAGTACAAGCTTCTGGACGGCATGGTAAAAGCCTTCTTTATGGATGTGACTCTCGTTCCCTGCCCGATTGTGCGTGAGGAAAACGGCCTTGCCATCTCCAGCCGCAACCGCAAGCTGAGCAAAGAAGGGCTTGCAAAAGCTCCAAAATTCCACGAGATCTTAGCAGGAGGCGGAAGCGAGGCAGAAATCACAAAGAAGCTGGAAGAGGCGGGCTTCAAGGTAGATTATGTCACCGAAAAAGAAAAGCGATTGTACGCCGCCGTCTTCCTAGAGGACGTGCGACTGATTGATAATATAGAAAGGTGATTTTAAATTCCTCACAGAGCGGAGGAGCACACAGAGAGCCTTTCGTTCGGGAAGTTATAGGCCAAAATCAAACTGTATAATAAGTAATGCGACTGAGATGCTAAACTTTGTTTTACAAGTCTGTTCTCTGTGAACCCTGTGCCCTCTGTGAGAAATTTATTTTTATGGAGAAGAATTTATGAAAGACAAGCACATTTTATTGCATGTGACAGGCTCAATTTCC
>JAFUHS010000053.1 GCA_017468745.1 Treponema sp.
TCAAAAACTGGAGTCATGGATTGACTCATACCTCAACTTCGAGAAAACACCTAAAAAGAACATTTTCTGGCTGGACACAATGCGTTTCTTCTGCGAAAAGTTCTGTCAGCCACAGGATTTCGCTCCCTGCTTCCATGTAGCCGGCAGCAAGGGAAAAGGCTCAGTCTCAACCTTTATCGCCTCGATTCTGGACGAGGCCGGCTTTAAGACAGGCCTTTACACTTCCCCCCATATCCTTGACTTCATTGAGCGGGTCTCAAGCCCAAGAGGCCCTTTTGAGGAAGAGGCATACGACAGGGCCGTAAAAGAAATCATGAGCGGCGTTCAGGCAATCAGCCAGGAGGAACTTCCGGAGCAGCGGCTGATTACAGGGTTTGAGCTTGTCACCCTTTTTTCATTTCTGCTTTTCCGCCAGGCAAAGGTCGACTGGTCTGTTTTTGAAGTAGGCCTGGGAGGCCGTCTGGACTCAACGAATATCGTGAACCCAAAGGTTTCGGTTATCACCCCCATTGAGCTTGAGCATACGGAATTCTTAGGCGACACTCTGGAAAAAATCGCCTATGAGAAAGGCGGAATCATCAAGGAAAATACTCCCGTGGTAATAGCCAGACAACAAGCGTCCGTTCGTAAGGTTTTTGAAAAAATCGCTCTAGAAAAAGGTGCGAAAGCTATTTTCATGGAAGACGCAGTCGAAAGCCTTGATTTTAAGATAAAAAATATATCAGAATGTATAAAAAACAATACTTTTTTAACTAACGGTAGTACGGATTTTAACAATACCTGTATAAAAAATCATACATCTTTAGAAAATAAGGGTATTTTACCGTTAATGAGCGTTAGTTTTTCTTCAAAAATCTTCTCACGATCTGTAAAAACTACCTTACAGTTGTTAGGTAAATTTCAGGCAGAAAACGCGGCTCTGGCAGCCCTCGCCGTAAAAACAGCCCTTCCGACCATTAGTGAGGAAATAATCGAAAGAGGTCTTTCAAAAGCAAAACTCCCTGCCCGCTTCGAGATTCTTAGAAATCCATCTGACTCTAAATGCGACAGTCAAAATGAAAGCTCACAAATGCAGAAATCCCTCATAGTGCTGGACGGAGCGCACACGGTCAACAGCGTCACCTTCACGATGGAAACGATGAGACAGGTCTTCGGCGAAAGGAAAAGCGAAAAGACAGCCGCCACCTTTCAAGAAAAAAGCAGCCCTGAATTTTCAGAATCCCCCGCCCCATTCAGTCACAGGATTCTCCTCTTCGCCTGCGCCGCCGACAAGGACGCGAAGGACATTGCTCCACTCTTTAAAAATCAGTTTGATGAAATTTTCCTCACAAAACCAGGAGATGTTAAACAGTCGGATTTAGGCAAACTGAAATCAGCTTTTGATGAAGCGGGAATCCCTTACGACTGTAACGAGGATTTTGAAGCTCAGATAAAAAAGGCACTCGCCGAAGCGAACGTTAACAAGTCAATTCTTCTCGTGACAGGCTCCTTTTACCTGATTGCCGAGGTCAAGAAATTTATGCAGCTGTATGTGACATTTTCCTAATGAATATGTTATAATGAACAAGCTATAGGATGGAAAAATCTAAATGAACAATATTGACCAAAAAAGTACCGGCTCATATTACACAAGCAATGCTATCGCAGATTATATTGTCGATTGGGTGATTGAAAATCCGAAAATGTCAGTATTGGAACCATCATTCGGAGACGGGGTTTTTATAGATTCAGCCATAGCAAAATTCGCAGAACTCAAAAATTTATGTCCGAAACTGACAGGCATTGAAAAACAAAAAGAGCCATATAACAATTATATGCGGAGCCACAAAATCAACGGAATTCTTTCCGATTTTATGGAATTCAGGACAGAAGAAAAATTCGATGCAGTCATCGGAAATCCGCCTTATGTGAGCCTGAGAAACCTGAACGAAAGAGAGCGGAAGAACGCCCTCAATCTGGTCAAATCCTATGGAATCAACATGGCGACTTCAGCTAGTCTTTGGATGCCTTTTATGATTCACTCCACGGAACTGTTGTCAGAAAACGGAAAGCTTGGATTTGTCTTGCCTTATGAAATTACTTATGTCCGCTATGCTTTTAGTCTCTGGGAATACCTTTCAGAAAATTACGGCAAAATAACTTTGTGCAGGATTTTTCACGATTTTTTTCCGAATGTGGATGTTGAGACAGTTCTGCTCCTTGCCGAAGAAAAAGGCGGAAAAACAGATTCCGTTTCGTACAAAATTTTTGAGACAATTGAAGACTTACACGCTGGAAATGCATCAAAAAATTTGCTTCTTCCTGTAAAATCCATAACGAGCATGGAAAAGCCGTTTGAAACTGCGCTGCTAGAAACTAACACGGAAAATCTTTTGAATACGCTCAGAAATGAGCATAAAATCGAAAAAGCCGTAGAAACCTGCAAATTTAAAATAGGCTATGTCTCTGGGAGCAAAACATTTTTCAACATATCAAAGGAAGATTTGCAGAAATTAAAGATTCGTACCGAAAACACAAAAAAATCGCTTCTGAATGCAAAACAAATAACTTCCAACGCAAAGGCTGGCATAGAAACTGACGGAATTCAAGATTTCAGCTATTTGTTCTATCCCCAAAATATAGGGCTGAATGAAGATAGCTATATAAAATATGGAGAAAAAATAAAAATCAACGAAGGGTATAAATGTAAGCTGAGAAAACCGTGGTACATCGTTCCGCAGGTAGAAAAACCCGATTTGGTGCTGACTGTATTCGGTGATGTACCGAAGATACTTTTGAATAACGGAGGATTCTACATCTCAAACAGCCTGCTTGGCGGAACGATTTCTTCGGCAAGCGGCGAGGAATTCCTTTGCAGATGGTACAACAGCCTCACTCTTCTCTCGATTGAGACAATGGTTCACTCACTTGGAGGCGGCTCTCTCGTATTGATTCCAGGTGAAACAGACAATATTGAGATAATAACAGGATTCCCGAAAAATCAGGTTGAGCAGACTTATCAAAAATTTTCTGTCTTCGCCAAAGAGAATAAAACCGAAGACATCTACAAATACGGAGATGAGATTGTACTCAAAAAAATTTACGGATTCACGGATTCCCAAATAAATTTTATAAGGAATTCCATTTCAGAATTAAGAAAATGGAGAATTCCTGAAAATCGCCGGGAAAACAAATTAGAGCTGATTAAAAACATTCCTGCTATTGTAGGTAGAAACGAGTCTGTCAAAGAACGTCTCGATGCTTAGCTCTGGGCTTGTCGCCATAATGGTCGGCGGATTCGTAGAGAAATCAACTTTCAGAAAAGCAAAGTGTTCATACCTGTCATTGGGCGAATGCCAATCATCCCTTCCTGTTATTTTCTTAAAAAGCGATTCCGCTCTGTCCAAGTCAATATCTTCTTTTAGCCCTGATTTTATAGGATTTTTCGGCAGAAGATAGACATAACCAAGCACGGCCATAGGAAAACGGTCGTGCAAGGAAATACATTCTCCTATAATTCCTTCGTAATAATTTTCCAAATTCTTAGCGACAGATGACATCTGACTCCTCACTCCGACAGCAATGAGCGGGCCATTCGCATAATGAGTCAAGGCAATATCCTCATTTTTGTTTTTATGGGAACCAAACAGAGTAACTTCCTAGTCGATACTATCATAAAAAACGCCAAATCTCAACATTCACAGTAATATCTGTAAAATCCTAATCAATGTACACTCGCGGAACCCTTTTTGAGATTCCGCAGGTGATTTCGTAGGAAATGGTGTTGGTAGCCCGCGCGATTTCCTCCGCGCTCTGGAGGGCACCGCTGTTCTCGGGACCGAAAATCACTGCGTCGTCCCATCTCTTTACCTCGCTTTCCTTTCCCAGGTCAATCATGCACTGATCCATGCAGATTCGCCCCCGGACGGGATAAGGCTTTCCGCCGATTGCGACTTTTAGGCCGCTCCCCTCCCTTCCGTCGTTGTTCTGGTTGAAGCGGCGGAAAAGTCCGTCGTCATAGCCTATGGGAATAACGCCGATGTCGGTCTCCCTTGAAGAAGTCCATGTTCGGCCGTAAGAAACGGAATGTCCCACGCCGAATTTTCGGATTGCCACGACCTTTGAGACAAGCGCCATCACGGGCTTTAAGTCTATGTCTTCGTTTTTTGATTTAAAATATTCTTTCGTCAAATCGCCGGGATAATAGCCGTAACAGATGATTCCAGGCCGGCACATATCCAGATGCATTTCGGGATTGTTAAGCGTGAGGGCTGAATTGGCGCAGTGACGGATTCCGGGCTCTATCCCAAGTTTTTTGACCTGCTCAGTGGCGAATAAAAATCGCTCAAACTGATGCTTTGTGTATTCGATGTCATCGGCATCAAGGGAGTCGGCTACGGCAAAATGGGTGCACATGCCGCCCAGCTTCAGGACTTTGGTGTCCTCAATCATTTTTGCGTAATAGGCTGACTCTTCAGGAAGGCATCCGATTCGCCCCATGCCGGTGTCTACCGCAAGATGAACAGGAAAATCCTTTTTTCCAAGACGCAGGCATGAGACGGCGATTCCCGTAATGTATTCCTCATCGAAAACAAGGGGGGTCAAATCATGCTCGACCAGAGCATCCATCTCATCCGGGGAGCAGAGGCTTAAAACAAGAATCGGGCAGGTAATCCCGGCCTCGCGCAATTGGATTCCCTCGTTTATGATGGAGACTGCAAAATAATCCACGCCACATTCAAGGGCGACTTTCGCGCATTGGACAGCTCCATGACCGTAAGCGTCGGCCTTGATTGCCACGCACATTTTAGAAGGCTTTTTTATTTTTGAGCGGATAATGTTAAGATTATGCCGCAGATTGTCGAGATAAATTCTGGCAGTTGTTGGTCTCATTCTTTCATTCTATTGACTTGGATTTTTTTGTGCAAGGATGATATATTCGGAGAAAATCAGGAAATTTCTTAATAAAAGGCGTGAAGTTTTTATCAGGCTTCCTAGAAACATATCCAACTTTTCCATATGTATTGTAGAATTTTTTGATTTCTTTTATACTTTCTATAATATAGTTTTTGTACAGATTGTGCATGTTTTTTGTAACTTTAAAAAAGTTGTGAGTTTAATAAAGTGTAATTCGAGGGAAACATAATGAAATCTATAATAAAAGCGGGTATTTATTTATTTGCGGCATCCTTAGCAGTTTCATGTGTATCATCGCCAAAAGCAGAAATAAGTTCAACACCAAAAACAGAAGAAGTAATCGTAAAAGAAATTGTCATTGAGCCGACGGCTTCAGAACTTTACGCAAAAAAAATCGCGGCGACAAAAATCACCCTTCTTTCTTCTCCAAAAGAAACGACAAAAACAAAGATTTTTACAGCGCCGTATCTTCTTAAAATCGAAGATGCAGAGGGCAAGGCAATTGAATCATTTGAGCTTTCTGTAATCTATCCTGCAAAACGCCAAGATGGAGAGATTGTTTTCACAGAAACTCTGATTACAAGCGACTCTGAGGGAATAGCTTCTTTTCTCCCGCCAGTTCCAGAATTCTCTTTTAATTCTGAAATTTCTTTCTACCCGAAATACGAAAAAGAAAATGTATCAGAAACAGAACTGCTCAAAATAAACAAGATTGCTGAAGAGAACGCAGTCAAAGCAGCTTTCAAGGTTCAGACAAATCTGAAGGCCGCCGGAGGAGCACTTGCCCTTGTTGATTTCAACCAGAATGGGAAGGCCATAACCAGCAATCCGATTTCATCATCAAAACTGCTGATGACTCTAATGAAGCTGGGGTTTGTCAGAATCGGTAATGCCCCTCAGGAAATCAGTGATGCTGTCATCCGCGGTGACGAGAAAAAAATCTACTCTCTTGGAAAAGCAATCGCCCCGTCTTTCCTTATATTCGGCTCCGTTAACATTGACTCTGCCGAAAAAACAGATGCGGGATTTACTTACACGCTTTCAACACACATCAAATCTTTTGATATGAAAACGGGAATTATAACTTTCGCCACAAAAAAAACAGTCACGCTTACCGATAAAAATGACTGGAGCGCACTTGATAAGGCTCGTGCAAAGCTTACGGATGAAATTGCGAACGAGATAAAATACGGAATATAAAAAAAGCATAATCTAAATGCTTAATTCACAGTTTTACGAGGATAAAAATGATTTACACAGACACAAGAGACAAATCGGTCAAAACAGACTTGAAAACCGCCGTAATGAACGGCATGAATGAAAAAACAGGCGGCTTGTACATTCCTGTTGAATTTCCAAAACTTTCTTCAAGTTTTATAAATAAAACTCCAGAGCCATCATTCCGTGACATAGCCTTTGAGATGGCAAAGCCTTATGTAGAAGGCGAAATTCCTGACAAAGATTTGCAGGCAATTATTTCCGACGCATATCCTTTCACGGCTCCTGTAGTTCCCGTTGACAAAGTTTCATATATCCTTGAGCTTTTCCACGGTCCTACCTGCGCATTCAAGGATTTCGGCGCCCGCTTTATGGCCCGTGTCATGTCATATTTCAACAGAAACGAATCAACACCCCTTCACATTCTCGTCGCCACATCAGGTGACACAGGAAGCGCGGTCGGCTCAGCCTTCCACAATGTACCAGGGCTTGATGTTACAATCCTCTATCCTGAAGGAAAAATCTCTCCATTGCAGGAAAAGCAGCTCTCAACATTTGACGGAAATGTCCGGGCCCTTAAGGTAAAGGGTACATTCGATGACTGCCAGAAACTTGTCAAAACTGCTTTTACAGACAAAGAATTGCGGGCAAAACTCCGCCTTTCATCAGCAAACTCAATCAACATCTCACGCCTTTTGCCGCAAAGTTTCTACTATATGTATTCAAGCCTCGCAGTCCGGGCACGAAGCTGGGGCGACAACAAAATCGAAAATCCGGCGATTATCTGCGTAGTTCCAAGCGGTAACTTCGGAAACCTTACATCAGGTCTGATTGCCCGTGAAATGGGTGCTCCTATCACAGGCTTTGTAGCGGCTACAAACTCAAACCGAACGATTCCAGACTGGATTGCAACAGGCGACTACAATGCCCGCCCTTCTGTCGAAACTTATGCAAACGCCATGGATGTCGGTGCCCCATCAAACTACGAGCGCATTCAGGCAATGTATTCTCTTGAACAGGTCCGTTCTCTTTTCGCCTCATACTGGCTTGACAATGACGGCATCATCGACTCAATCAAGAACTGCTACGAAAAAACAGGCTACACGATTGACCCCCACGGAGCTGTCGGCTGGAAGGCATGGAGCGACATTCGTCACGGCGGCATGGAAGCCCTTAAAAACGGCGTCAAAAACGACATCACAAAACCTGGCCTCACGCCGAACCTTCCTTCTTGGGCAGAAAAGGTAATTAACAAGGAAGCCGTGGGAATTATCCTGGAAACGGCTCACCCCGCAAAATTCGGCTCGACAGTCCAGAAAGCGACCGGCTCTTCTCCTCTGATTCCAGACCGGCTTGAAAAAGTCATGAATCTCGAAGACAAAGCCATACAGATGAACAACAACTACGAAGAATTCAAAGCCTGGCTGCTGGAAAATCTGTAAAAAGTGAGGAGTGAGGAATTAGGAGTTAGAAGTCGCTTGCTTCGTTTCGAGCAACTCGCAGTTACAGAAAAGTTAACTCCTAACTCCTACCTGCTAACTTCTAACTACATCTCAGCGTATTTCTGAACTTCATCTTCCAGATGCTCGATTTTTATGCCGACTTCCTTAAACATTTCAAGGCTGTCAGCCTCATCGTGATAGTGCTTTTCGCAGACGACGCGCTTGATTCCGCAGTTGATTATAAGCATGGCACAGGTGCGGCAGGGAGTCATCTTGCAGTAAACTGTGGCTCCGTCAATCGGAATTCCCCGCTTTGCCGCCTGACAGATTGCGTTCTGCTCGGCATGAACCGTTCGCACACAATGCTGGCTGATTGAGCCGTCTGAGTGCAGCATTTTTTTCATCAAGTGCCCCACTTCGTCACAGTGAGGTAAACCGGCAGGGCTTCCCACATAGCCTGTCACGAGAATCTGATTGTCCCGTGCAATAACGCAGCCGCTTCTGCCACGGTCACAGGTAGCTCTCTTAGCCACAGAACGGGCAACTTCCATAAAGTATTCGTCCCAGGTAGGACGGATGTATTTTTCTTCAGAATTTTCAATTGTTTCAGCCATAGCATTCAGTATAATAAATATCAAAAGTAATTACAGTATTTTTTATAACAAATTAAAAAAATAATTTGCCTAATTTTTTATTCTATATTAGAATAAATTTTGTATTTATAAATAGTAGACTTGTTCAGAAAAGTGAATGTTCAGTACAAGTCTGTGTCATGGAGAAAAATATGAAATTAATAACGAAATCATTCCTTTTTGTTGCAGTTTTTTCAATTTTTACGGGGACAATCTGGGCAAAACCCAATGGCGTTGACCGTATCAAGCGTTCAGGAACCCTTACAGTCGGTATCAAAGATGATGTTCCAGGTTTCAGTTTCCTTAATCCAGATACAAAACAATATGAAGGTCTTGAAGTCGACATTGCCCATGCAATTGCAAAGCAGATTTTTGGAAATGAATCAAAAGTTACTTTCGTGCCGGTAAACGCAAAAAATCGAAGTGCTTTCTTAAATCAAGACCGTGTGGATATTGTTATCGCAACATTCACTGTTACCGAAGAGCGGAAGCAGAACTATGATTTTTCAGATATATACTACACTGATTCTGTCGGCCTCATGGTCAAAAAAGCATCGGGAATCACCTCTTTCAAAAATCTGGAAAACAAAAAAGTTGGCGTAGCACAGGGGTCAATGACTTCCAGCACAATTAAAAATACCGCAATAAAAGAAGGAGTTTTCCTGAATGTCGTCACTTTCCCGTCAAATCAAACCCTAAAAGATGCCCTTGACCACGGTGAAATTGATGCTTTCTGCATTGACAATGCAATTCTGCACGGCTATCTCGATGACAGCGTACTGATTTTGCCAGAGCACTTTGATGAAATGATGTATGCAGTTGCAATCAAAAAAGACAACTCAGCGGTTACAAAACTTGTAAATGAAGTTATCAGAAATCTCATCAAAAACGGAGAATTGGACAAACTCATCGCAAAGCATGGCCTCAAATATTAGAGATTGTCGGGTCAAGATGGACAATGACATCAAAATGGCAGTTATGACAATAACTGAGCCCCCGTCACTTTTCGCACGACAATGACAATGTAACAAGAGGAAATCCAGTCGCCCTCAGAAAAATGGGGGCGATTTTTTTACGCCAGTGCCTCCAGTTTTTCGCGGATAAATTCGCTCTTTTCTTTTAAGCCGATTTTTCCGGCTTCAAGGAGAATCACATTTGCCCTTGTGGGGTCAAGACGCACCTTTCCAGCGCTTTCTTTTATGAGTTTTAAAACGCGGTCAATCTTGATGTCGCTGACCTTGCCGAATTCAATCGTGATGATACCCTGCTTTTCTTTAAGCGAGGAAATAAAAAGCTTTCTGGCGATTACGCGCACTTCCGCAAGGCTTAAAAGGCTGTAAACCTCGTCCGGAATGGGGCCGAAGCGGTCTTCAAGCTCTAAGTACATTCCCTCAAGCTCGTCTTTGCTCTGAACGCCGGCGATTTTCTTGTAGACTTCCATTTTGGTCTGCAA